>PCCP01000021.1 GCA_002731775.1 Gammaproteobacteria bacterium | reverse complement strand
GGCAGAGTACTCCCACTTCTGAGTCTCAAAATAGTTAACTTGTCAGTACCGTTTTTTACACTAACCGATGCTTGATTGACATATTTATTCACTCGATCGTTCCCCCTCGTTTTTGCATGGAGTATTATCCACGCGGTCATGAGTGACTGTTTCCACGCGCATGAGATTGAATTGATGATGAAACCACGCAACATGTTTAAACCGTTGGAAATCGGCGGCGTCTCGTAATGGTTGAGGAAAACATCAAACCGAATCTGAGCGACGTTCTTGTTCACTGTGAGCTTTTCGTATCATTAACACAGTCCGAACGTGAGCTGATCGCCGCCGGTTGTGAACAGCGGACAATCACGGATGGGACAGTACTCATTACCGAAGGTAACAGCGGTAACGAAATGTATGTGCTGATTGATGGTGTGTTGGAGGTCTTCAAACAGACCGATGGTAAGGATGTGATTCTCCAACGCCATGAAAAAACTGGTTCGCATATAGGGGAAGGGGCTTTACTTGGGTCAGGTGACGATATTCGCCGCGCCAGTGTTCGTAGTCTCGGAGATACCCATATACTAGTTGTGCCCAAGACGGTTTTCGTGGAGGCGATGCATCTTGACCCAGCGATCCGGAAACATGTGGATAGCGTCTACAATCGTCAGAACAAGCAGCTTTCATTGGTGGAACAATCTGTCATGTATCGCGCACTAGCGCTGTTTGACCAGGAGCAGGGCTGGAGCCGTGAAGAGCACTTTGAACCTGGTCAGGTCATTGTTGGCGAAGGCGACCCGCCGACCGCGGTTTTCGTCGTCCGCTCAGGGTCAGTGAAACGCAGTCGCATGGAGGACGGTGAGGAAATCATCGTCTCGATGCTGCGCGAAGGGCAAACGTTCGGCGGACTGGCGATGCTCGAAGATCGTCCGCATACTGCAGCCGCCATCGCTGCGTCTGCTGTCGAACTAGTTACATTCGATCGTGAAAAGTTCCTGCAGGCCACTGCTTCGGTACCAGAACTGCACGAATACCTTGGCGCCGTGAGCCGCGTTTATGCGATGAGCGGGGGCCTTGTAACGGTGTTTGATGGTGAATTCCGCGGCGATCCCGCAGTCGTGACCGTAGTGCACCTCGATGATGATCGCGAGGTTATCGTCAATCATGTTATCCAGCGGGCAATTTACAGTGCCTCGCTCGATTATTCTAACGATGTGGAACTCGAAGACTTCATCTATCGCGATGACAAACGCAAAATCCTGCGCATCCTGACCGTCCACAACACCGAGCTGCTGCGGGTCCATGTGGAAGGACCCTGGCAGGAACTGAGTCAGGTGCATGCCCTGTTGCTGGAACGAAAGCCGGTCGCCCGCGAGGCGTTGCGGCAATTTAAAGAAAGCGGACATTTAGTCGAGATTTCTCCCGCACAACTGGCCAGCAGCCCTGAAGCTATCCTCTGCTCCTGTCTCGGACTGACACGGCGGACAGTCGAGTTGGCCATAGTGTACGGTGCGGTGACACTCGAGGACCTGAGTCGTGAAACCGGTGCTACAACAGTCTGCGGCACCTGTACCGCCACAATCGCGTCCCTGCTAAGCAGCTCCGGACAGGTCGTCAATCTGGCCGAAGAACTTGAAGTCACGCCGGATGTGCGGTCGTATCGCTTTGCGCCTCGCTCAGAACCACTTCAGGATGGCGTGATTGGTGCGGAACTGCTGCGGACTGCCCTCCCGGGACAACACGTGGTGGTGTCGGCGGAGATTGATGGCGCCTGGGTACAACGACCCTATACCATCACCTCTCCTGCGCGATGCACGCAATGGCGCGAGATCACCGTAAAACGTGAGGACCATGGGTTTCTGTCCAATTGGTTATTCAAACAACACAGCGAACCCAATTTGAAACTATCGCATCCCAAAGGTGATTTCTGGATCGATCCTGAACTAAGGGAAACCGTTGTCTGTTTGGTCGCTGGCATCGGAATGACACCAGCGCTGGCAATCGCGCGCAGTATTGAAGAGGAACAAAGCGATCAAGTACTGCACATTGATTATTCTGCGCGCACCGGGGGTGACTTCGCATACAAAAAGGAACTGGATGAACTAGCTGCAGAGTACGATAACATCAGCATCAACTACCGAACCACAGGTGGTCGACAGCACCTGGACCTGGCTACTGTGCAGGCTATCCACACGCGACTACCGCGTGCACGATACCTCCTTTGTGGACCTGAGGGATATATGAAGGCCGCACAGGAGATGTTGCTTGATGTAGGGGTTAAGCCGAGACGCGTGCAGTTGGAGATCTTCACGCCGGTCGGTCACGAGCCACTAGAAATAGTACCAAAGCGAAGTCTTGCCAGGAATCTCCAGCTGACCGCAACACTGGTGTTTTGCATTTTTTATCTAATCCAGAGCGCCCTCGACTGGGGCCTACCTAGCGTGACAGCCATGCAACAGTTAGACGCCTATCGTATCACTACCGGCAGTGCGCTGATGGCGTTCATCAGCGTTCAGTGGTACCTGCCCTACGTGCGATTGAGCCGAAAACCCGCCCATCTCGCGACTCAGTGGCACAGTTATGCGGGTGTGCTTGCACCGTTTCTGCTGTACCTACATTCGGTTTCCCTGGGCTTCGCTTACACCTTCGTTTTATCGGTGTTGTTCTTGCTAAACGCCATAGTTGGCGCGTTAGATAAAACCTTGGTTGATAACCTTGAGCAGCGCCTGCTGTACCAGCGCATCTGGCTGATGCTACATGTACCTTCATCATGTTTGATTACGGTCCTGGCCTCCATCCATATAGTATACGCTCTTGCGTACAAGTAACTGAAAATGGCTTTGCATTCCTTACCAACTTTTCTTACCACCTTCGTGTTTGCCAGAGTGAACAATGGATTCTAACAGGAGGGAAAAACTAACTCCGGAACAGAAGACCTACATCGTGGGTTTGATCGTGGCGGCAATAGGTATCGTCGCTCTTCTGCTTCCCGGGAACGAGTCCTGGCACGCTGCCGGACCGCTAAACATCGGGCACGCCAAAGTTGATTGCAACGAATGCCATACGCCAGCCCCGGGCAATTTTATCAGTCAGGCATTTAATAACATGATAAATGCCGTCGGAATCATCGATTCCGTGACGTATTTTATCTACGAACCAGCCGGTAACGAGCAGTGTTTAGCATGCCATGAAAATCCCGAAGATCGACATCCGATAGCAAAATTCATGAAACCCAAATTCGCAAAGGCCAGGCAAACAGCGGGAGTGCAATTCTGCGTTAGCTGTCACAAGGAGCACTTGGGTGTTCGGGCCAGCGTCACGCTCCGTGTGTGTCAGAATTGCCACGAGGATACCGCTATGGACGATGATCCACTTGATATCCCACACACCACCCTGATCGGCAATGAGCGTTGGGAAACCTGTCTAGGGTGCCATGACTTTCACGGTAACCACGAGAGAAATGTGCCAGAAATCATGTCTCAGATGTTGACGGAAGAACAGATTCAACGGTATTTGGACGGTGGTAAATCACCCTATGGTTATCGCAGACTAACAGTTATCCAGACGATGCGACTGCATAGGGTTGATTTGTGAAAGATAGTTTGGTTATGATATCGACAGTAGTAACTAAACAGTGAAAAAAAAATAAGTTGCAGGTTTGTGCTCATGCGCCTGAATTTTAAGACTGTGATGACTATGTTCGCCTGTCGATGGAAATGTTTTTTTCTAGTCGCTGTGGTGCTGTTTGCATCTTCTGCGTGCAGCAAAAGCGAACTACAAAACGCTAAATGCGATCAACTTGCCGTTGCGGGAACTTCCGTAACGGTACCCGAACATGAACTCGACTACAAAGCCCTCAACAGTACTTCTCTCAACGCCGAAGTTGCCAAACTGTACGGTGTCGACCAGGACGAAACACTTGGCGTGGTCATGGTCAGCGTCTATCAATCAGAAGGACAAGGTATCGCTGTCGAAACGTGTGTTAGCGGATCTGCAACAAACTTAATCGGCCAGATTAATCAGCTGGAGTTTGAGGAAATTCGCGAAGGGGCTGCAATATATCATATCAGCACTTTTAGATTTACCCATAAGGAACCAATGACATTTAGAGTGGACGTTGCAATAGTCGCCAGCGGTGAAACTCACAAACTGAAGTGGAATCAGAAATTCTGGAGGGGCTGACACTCAATAGCACACTTTCCATATTTTCATTACCGACAGCAAGTTGCCATTATGGTAACTCTATACATGAACATTACGCCAGAAGCTTTGCACCATAGGGCATGTTAAGGCGAATTGGGGGATTGATGATCAAAGTTGTTCTGGCATTATCAGCAGCTGTGTTTGCTACCATCCTTGGGGCTAAGCTGATGTACGATGCAACGGTCCATACCGGAACCGAACCTGCCAAGCAACCCTGGGCGCAAAATACGATGGAGTTTATGGCCTGGAACGACGAAAAGTGGACCGCCTGGATTCGTGATAACAAATTTGAACACCGGCCGCAGAACGATACCCTGTGGAGTCCCCATGCCAATACCAGCCTGGCGTTTATCGGCTGGGAAGGCGAGCCCTGGCAGGTGAAAATCACCAGTGACGCAACTACGCTTGCCCATCGTGGCGATTGGAAGGGTGCCACCGAGCAGGTGACCGCCATCAGGTACCGTGATTGGAAGGGTGAAAAGCAGCTGCGAACGTTGACCCAATTGAGGCGTTAAGATCTCTATACATGACGAACAAATAATAAGAGGCGAGTAACGTGATATCCATGTCCAACGGGCTCCGGAACTGTTTGACGCTTGCGTTCCTGGCGAGTTTCTCCACCCTTACCTTCGCCGTTGAATTCGATTTACGCGAAGGCGTTACCGACATGAGCCAGCGCATCCAGGACCTGCATCACCTTAGTCTGGCTGTATGCGTGGTTGTCGGTATCGTTGTTTTTGGCGCCATGTTCTACTCCATCGTCGCCCATCGGCGTTCCAGGCATCCGAAGCCCGCCGACTTTCATGAAAGTCTGCTGGTGGAAATCGTCTGGACCACAGTCCCAATTCTGATCCTTGTTGGCATGGCCATACCGGCGACAACGACATTGCTGGAGATTGAAGATAACAGCGATCCAGATCTCACCATACTCATCACCGCCTCGCAGTGGAAGTGGCACTATCAATATCTCGAAGCGGACATTGGCTTCTACAGTAATATGACCACACCTACTGCGCAGATCAACAACCTTGAACCCAAGGGTGAGAACTATCTGTTGGAGGTGGACAATCCGCTAGTGTTACCCACCAACAAAAAGGTCCGCTTTCTGACGACCTCAAACGATGTCATTCACTCCTGGTGGGTGCCTGACTTCGCCGTGAAGCAGGATGCCATTCCGGGATTTATTAACGAAGCATGGGCACGGCTCGATCAGCCAGGTCTGTTTCGGGGCCAATGTGCAGAACTTTGCGGTAAGGATCACGCTTACATGCCAGTGGTCGTGGAAGTGAGGCTCGAGGCCGAATTCGATAAATGGATCGACGACCAGCGACTTGCAAAGGAACTCTCTTCCGGGCAGGCTGTGGCCGACCGCAACAAGACTTGGACGATGGCGGAACTCATGCCGATCGGCGAGCAGGTTTTTTTAACCCACTGTGCGACCTGCCACGAGTCGACGGGCGTTGGCCAGGGAGTAACGTATCCGGCATTAGCTGGTGGTGAGATTCCCAACGGACCGCTGGAGGTGCATATAGATCTTGTGATGAATGGCAAGGGAGGGACCGAAATGCAATCCTGGGCGCCGCAACTTTCCGATCGGGAACTGGCTGCCGTGATTACCTATGAGCGGAATGCCTGGGGTAATTCGACCAATGACGTGGTTCAACCAAAAACCATCTACGCGACCAGATAAGGAGACTTAAATTATGGTTGCACAGGCAGAAGACGTCATACCACAACGCTCGCCACTGATGGCATTCATGGCCCGCTGGTTGCTGACCACCAACCACAAGGAAATCGGTACACTCTATCTGTGGCTCAGCTTCACGTTGTTTTTCATTGGCGGTGCGATGGCGATGGTGATCCGGCTGGAATTGTTCCAGCCGGGAATCCAGTTTGCGGAGCCGCTTTTCTATAATCAGATGGTCACCATGCACGGGCTTATCATGGTGTTCGGTGTCGTCATGCCGGGCTTTGTTGGATTGGCCAACTGGCAGATCCCGCTGATGATCGGCGCGCCCGACATGGCGATGCCCCGGTTGAATAATTTCAGTTTCTGGATTCTGCCTTTCGCCTTCACGCTATTGCTTTCGTCACTCTTTATGGAGGGCGGAGCACCTAATTTCGGTTGGACTTTTTACGCCCCCCTATCTACCACTTATGGGCCACCGAGCACCGATTTTTTTATTATCGGCGTCCATATGATGGGGATCTCATCGGTACTGGGTGCTATCAATGTGATTGTCACTATCTTCAACCTGCGGACCCCGGGCATGACGCTGATGAAAATGCCTCTATTCGTGTGGACCTGGTTAATCACAGCCTTCCTGCTGATCATGGTGATGCCGGTATTGGCAGGGGTGGTTACCATGATGCTCACTGATCGCCACTTTGATACCAGTTTTTTTTCCGCCGCGGGTGGCGGCGACCCATTGATGTTCCAGCACGTTTTCTGGTTTTTCGGGCACCCTGAAGTTTATATCCTGATCCTGCCGGGATTTGGTATCGCCTCACAGATCATCCCCACGTTCGCCCGTAAGAGGTTATTCGGTTATCACTCAATGGTGTTTGCGAGCGCTGCAATCGCATTTTTATCCTTTATTGTCTGGGGGCATCACATGTTCACCGCGGGTATGCCGGTGTGGGTTGAGTTATCCTTCATGTATGCCACGATGTTAATCGCGGTCCCTACCGGTGTGAAAGTGTTCAACTGGGTAGCCACCATGTGGCGCGGTTCCATGACTTTTGAAACACCCATGTTGTTTGCCCTTGGCTTCGTCATATTATTTACCATCGGCGGTTTCTCGGGTCTTATGCTGGCGCTGGTCCCGGCCGATTTTCAGTACCACGATACGTTTTTTGTCGTGGCGCATTTCCACTACGTTTTATATCCAGGTGCGATTTTCGGCACCATGGCTGCAGTCTACTACTGGATACCCAAGTGGACGGGCAATATGTACGACGAACGTCTGGGCAAAATTCACTTCTGGACGGCTGTGATCGCGGTCAACCTTACGTTCTTCCCAATGCATTTTACCGGTCTTGCCGGTATGCCCCGACGGATCGTGGATTATTCGCTGCAATTTGCCGATTTCAATATGGTTTCCAGTGTCGGCGCGGCGCTGCTCGGCATGACACAGGTCTTGTTCCTTTATATCGTAATCAAGACCATACGCGGCGGCGCGAAGGCAAGCACCCGGGTTTGGGAAGGTGCGGACGGCCTGGAGTGGACGGTGCCGTCTCCAGCACCGCATCATACGTTCGAGACACCACCAGCATTTCCACCGATTATGGACGAAAACGAGAGTACATCTCTCAACGAATAGGAATAACTTTAGATGATCGAAACCTATAACAATCAGCGCAAGCATATTGTCCTGCTTATTTCGCTGGCTGTGGGCATGTTTGGGTTTGCTTACGCACTGGTACCGCTCTACCAGGTATTTTGCGAGGTAACCGGGTTGAACGGCAAAACCAGCGGGCGCGCACGCGACGTCAGCACAATCTATCAAAACCAGGTCATCGCCTCAGATCGTGAGGTGACGATACAGTTCCTGGCCAATGTCAACAATGGTATGCCCTGGGAGTTTCGACCAGCGACACATCAATTGCGCGTTAGACTGGGGGAACTCAACACAACCGATTTCTATGCTCGCAACCGCGCCGCCCAGGCGGTAACCGGACAGGCCGTACCCAGCGTGTCGCCGGGGTTTGCTGCCGAGTATCTGCATAAGGTCGAGTGTTTTTGTTTCAGTCAGCAGCAGCTCGAAGCCGGTGAAGATCGGCATATGCCTTTGAGGTTTTATATCGGCGACGATCTGCCGGAGGAAATCCATACCCTCACCTTGTCATACACCCTGTTTAAGGTCCCCACAGTTCGAGCCTCTACGCTTGTGAGTAATCGGTCATGAATGAAGCAGCGCCCCGCTATTACGTCCCGCACTCGAGTCCCTGGCCCATTATTGGCTCCACCGCACTGTTTGTGACTGCCTTCGGTGCGGCCAGCTTCATCCACCAGAGCACGGAAAAAGTCGCAGCCGAGGGCAGCTTCGGGCAACCAATCTTCTTCACAGGACTGGCCCTGATTGCATTTATGATGTTTGGTTGGTTCAGTATCGTCATTAAGGAATCGATCAGGGGCATGAACAGTGGTTTGCTTGACCGTACCTATCGCATGGGCATGGCCTGGTTCATCCTTTCAGAAGTCATGTTTTTCGGCGCCTTCTTCGGCGCACTTTTTTACGCCCGAATCGTTTCTGTCCCCTGGCTGGCCGGGGCTAGCAATAATCTGGAAACACATGTCCTGTTGTGGCCGGACTTCGCCGATACCTGGCCGTTATTCATGACGCCTGGTGGCGATGCCACCGAAGCGATGGAAGCATGGGGATTGCCTTTCATCAATACCGTCATTTTAGTCAGCAGCAGCTTGACGGTCACGTTTGCCCATTGGGCGCTGCGAAAAAATAGTAGATTGCCATTGGTCATCTGGCTGGCCACTACGGTGGTACTCGGTGCCACATTCCTGGCACTTCAGGTCGTTGAGTACATTCATGCGTATACAGAGTTGGGTTTGAGCATGGGGGCCGGGATTTACGGTTCCACCTTTTTTATGTTGACCGGGTTCCATGGTGCTCACGTGACCATGGGTACCATCATGCTCACTGTCATGTTGTTACGTTGTTTGAGCGGTCACTTCTCTTCGGAAAACCATTTTGCGTTTGAAGCCGTGACCTGGTATTGGCACTTCGTGGACGTGGTCTGGCTATTTCTGTTTACATTTGTGTACTGGTTTTAACGATGACTCTGAGCATTAATCCCGGCACCAGTAGAACCGCGGAAATTAAACTGATCGTCGATCTGGATGCCAATAACATGCCGACCCGAATCGAATGGCAAGCCTCAGAGGGACTGGAAAACGGACCAGTGACATGTCAGTCGATGATGCTGTCGGTCTGGGATAGCCAGAACAAGACGACTGCCGCGATTGATCTATGGATTAAAGACACAAGCGTTGACGACATGAACCTCTATTTCTACCAGGTGATTCACAAGATGGCTGACACGTACTTGCGGGCAACAAAGAATGAGGATATAGCCGACTCGATCCGCGAGTTTGGCGACGGGTTTGGTGAAACGCTGGGATTGATAAGTCGGGGTGCGAAATAGATGAACGTTTCCATTGTACCGGCACTAAAAGCGCTCATACCGGCGGCGTTGGTTGTAGCCGTTGTGCTACTCGGCCTGGTAGTGGGCTTCTGGGCGAATGCGGCATTCTATCCTGGCACAAGCCCTGAACAACCCATCGCATTCAGTCATAAGATCCACGCCGGTGAAAACGAGATCCCGTGCATGTATTGCCACACCCAGGCACGCCGATCCATATCTGCAGGGGTACCCAGCGTTTCTAAATGTATGGGCTGTCACAACGAGGTGGCAACACAGCGCCCCCAGATACGCAAGCTGAAAAATTACTGGGAGAACAAAGAACCCATTCCCTGGATCAAAGTTCATGATCTACCAGATTTTGTTCACTTCACACATAAGCGCCACATAGCAGCCGGTATTGAGTGCCAGACGTGCCACGGGCCCGTTGAAACCATGGATCAAATTCGTTTAACAGACGCCGCGCCCATGGAAATGGGCCTTTGCCTGAACTGCCACAAGCAAAAGGAAGTGGCAAATGGGCTGGATTGCTGGACCTGTCACAAATAGGAGAAGTGCGTAAATGCCAAACATAGATCGCCGGGACTTCATCAAGCTGGTCGGTGCAGGCAGCGTCGGTGTCGGCGCCGGGTTCATGCTCCGAGAAACGATCAAGCACCCGACAGAGCAGTTGATTCCACATGTTATTGCACCGGAGGATTTCAGCACCGGAATCGCCACCTGGTACAATACCGTATGCTCGATGTGTGCAGCCGGTTGTGGAATTTCCGTGCGAACCCGCGAAGGTCGCGCCAAGAAGATCGAGGGCAATCCATCACATCCCGTCAGCCAGGGTCGGCTTTGTGCGTTGGGTCAGGCAGGACTGCAGGTTTTATACAATCCCGATCGTCTGACCGGGCCATTGATGCAAACCGGGCAACGTGGTTCGGGTTCGTTTGCACAAGTCACCTGGCAGGAGGGTCTGGACAAAGTTGCCGATCGCCTGGAATTGTTAACGGCTGAGAACCAGGGCAACCGCATTGGTCTGCTTAGCCAGGGCGTTCGGGGACATCTGGCACAACTATTCGAACTGTTTGCGGACCAGCTGGGTTCGGAACGCCTGCTGCACTACGATTTTGACCATCCGCACACGTTGTACGCGGCAAACCACCGCTTCTTTGGCGAGGCGCGCCTGCCTTATTATGATTTAAAAAATACCCGCTACCTGTTGTCCTTCGGCGCCGATTATCTCGGCAATTGGATTTCGCCAGTACACCACAGTCTCGGCTTTGGACACAGTCGCCAGGGTCGCTCCGATGTCAGGGGACGGTTTGTTCAGATCGAACCCAGGATGTCAATGAGCGGTGCCGCGGCAGATGAGTGGATTTCTGCCAAACCCGGTACGGAAGGTATTTTAGCCCTGGGCCTGGCGCATCGCATTGTCTCCGAAGGCCACTACTCGGGCGTTGATCGCGACGACTGGACAACCGCGCTTTCGGGTTATACCACAGATCAGGTGGCTGAACAGACTGGTGTCGGGGCGGACACTATCAGGCGCATAGCGGACACATTTGTCCATACTGAGCCCAGCCTTGCCATCGGTGGCGGGAGCGCGGCTAACCATAGCAACGGTGTCGACACCCTGGTCGCAGTCAACGCCCTTAATTACCTGGTCGCCAACATTGGCAAGCCTGGTGGGCTGGTGTTCAACCCTGAACCCGCGGGTCCGGCCTCACAGGACAGACAAGCCAGTTATCGTACGATGCTCGAACTCGCCGAGGATGCGAAGCAAGGTAACATCGAGATTTTGATTTTAAATGGCACCAACCCGGTGTTCAGTTTGCCGTCGGCCGGGTTCGAAGAGGCATTGGCGGAGATTCCGCTGATTGTCAGCCTGTCGAGTTTCATGGATGAAACGACCGCACTGGCGGATATCATTCTGCCGAGCCATACCTACCTCGAAAGCTGGGGTGACGACTTTCCGGAACCGGGCGTGGGTTTCTCCATCGGCAGCGTTTCGCAGCCGGTGGTCTCACCGCTGTACAACACCAGAGCGACAGGGGACATCGTCCTGCAGCTGGCGAAACAGGCAGGATTAAGTGACGCCATCCCCTGGAGCAGCATGAAAGATTTTATTAAGGACGGCTGGCGCTTGATTTATGACCGTGGCGGTCTGGATACTCAGAAGGAGAGTTTCGAGTCATTCTGGAGGTCGATCCTGAAGGCTGGCGTATGGGGAGAAAAAACACACCGCGATCCAGCATTTACCTTAGACAAGCGTGTGATCAACAGCATTGCTGTTCCGCCCCCCGAGTTTTCCGGGTCGAGCGACGCGTATCCATTTATCCTGCATCCTTATGTTTCGACTACGCTGCACGATGGCCATGCAGCTAATCTTCCCTGGATGCAGGAGCTTCCGGACCCCATGACGAGTGTGGTCTACGGATCCTGGGTGGAGATAAACCCGGCTACCGCCGGGCAGATGAATTTGAAGGAGGGGGACCTTGTCGACATCGAGTCCCCGCACGGTCAGATCCGCGCACCCGTTTACGTTTACCCGGCTATCATGCCCGGGGTCATCGCCATGCCCATCGGGCAAGGTCACGTTACGTACGGACGATATGCAAACCGTGGTGTTAACCCTATTGAAATCTTGAGTCCCCGCGTGGATCAACGAACCGGTGCGCTTGCCTCAAGCGCCACCCGAGTGAAGATCAAAGCCACGGGACGTCGTATCGAGCTGGTCAAGACCGGTGGCAACTCGCGTGAACTGGGTAGAGAAATCGTGCAAACGACCGGCGGCAAGGCAAGCCAGGGTCACAGCGCCAAACTGAACAGTATTCCCATAACGGTGGTACCAACATGAGCATCCTGGACCGAATTGCCGACGGCTGGCGAAAATATCGCAAACCCGGCTATTACGACGAATTCGACTACCACTGGGGGATGACCGTCGACCTTGACCGATGCACCGGTTGCGAGGCTTGCGTGACGGCCTGCCAGTCCGAGAACAATTTACCCATCGTGGGTGAGAAGGCATTCGCCGAGGGCAGGGAGGTGAAGTGGATTCGGATCGAACGCTACTGGGAGGGTGAATTTCCTGATGTCAAACTGCGTTTCATTCCGATGTTATGCCAACACTGTGATTCGGCGCCCTGCGAAACGGTGTGCCCGGTAAGCGCCACCTATCACAACCAGGACGGCCTCAATACCCAGGTCTACAACCGTTGCATCGGCACCCGCTCCTGCGCGGTTTATTGTCCCTATGAGGTTCGTTATTTCAATTTCTACGATCATCACTGGGACAGCCCGCTGGACCAGCAATTGAATCCTGATGTAACGGTGCGGGAAAAGGGCGTGATGGAGAAATGTACGTTCTGCATCCAACGAATCCGCCAGGCAAAAGATGTCGCCAAGGACGATGGCCGCAGACGGGTGCGCGACGGCGAGGTTCAACCGGCCTGCGTGCAGACCTGCCCAACACAGGCCCTGGTCTTCGGCGATCGCAAGGATCCCGAAAGCCAGGTCTCAAAGTTGATGAATAATCCACGCACCTACAGGGTGTTAGATGAGTTGAACACGGATTCGTCCGTGGTTTACCTCAAGAAAGTTGAGGATGATCATGCCTGAAGCCAAAGAGCTGCAATACGCCGACATCCACAGGGACGTCGTAAGGTCCATAGTTGAAACTGGTCCCAAGTACTATATCACGCTGGGGACTGCTATCTTTGTAACCCTGCTGTGCTTCTTCTTCCCCTGGTTCTATCAACTCTATTATGGCATTGGTGCTGCCGGGTTGAATCACCCCCAGGTGTGGGGAACTTATCTCGCCAGCTTTATTTTCTGGATTGGCCTCAGCCATTCCGGAACCTTGCTGTCCTGTGTTCTGCACCTTACCAATAGCAGCTGGCGTAAGGCGATGTATCGAAGCGCCGAGGCTATGACGCTCTTTTCACTGGTGGTGGCCTTTACTTTTGTAATGGTGCACCTCGGCCGTCCCTGGTTCATTCACTGGTCATTGCCTTATCCCAATCAAATGGAAATGTGGCCTAATTTTCGGTCTCCACTCCTGTTTGACGTCATGGCCATAACGACTTACCTGACGGGCAGCGCGATTTTCATTTACATGGGTTCCATCCCTGATTTTGCGGCAGTCAGAGATCGCACCATTGGCTGGCGCAACACCATGTACACCTTGCTATCCTTAGGCTGGCGTGGCACCGACAGGGAATGGCACCGCTTGCACTGGGCCTATACATTTCTTGCGGTGCTTATTATTCCGCTGGCGGTCTCTGTTCACAGTATTGTCTCCTGGGATTTTGCCTTGTCCATCGTACCGGCGTTGCATCAGACCATATTTGCGCCGTATTTTGTGGTCGGTGCTATTTACTCCGGTACTGCCGGTATCGTCACAGTGATGTTCATACTCAGGAAGTACATGGACTTCGGCCAGTACATTACCAAGGTGCACTTCGACAACCTGGGTAAACTGTTGCTCGTTTTGTCCCTGATCTGGACCTATATCAACATGGTGGAACTGTTTACTGGCTGGTACAGCGGTGCATCCACCGAGCACGAAGCACTGCAGTACAAATTGTTCGGTTATTACGCACCACTGTACTGGGAGATGATCCTGTTCTGCGCGGTGGCGCCGCTGCTGTGTATCTCAAAACGTTTTAGAACCTCGTTCGTACCCATGCTGATCTTGTCGATCGCGGTTAATATCGGCATGTACACGGAGCGTTTTCTCATTGTCGGCACATCACTGTCGCGGCAATATCTACCTGATGCCTGGGGTCTGTACGTACCCAGCTTGGTTGAGCTCTCGATCATCCTCGGGTCTTTCGCTCTGTTTTCCACATTTTTTCTGATATTTGTGAAGATTTTCCCCAGCGTCTCGATGTACGAAGTAAAGGAAACAATGAGTACGCCTAAGACGGAGCCCGAAGCTCCCCCGGAAGGAAACCCCGCATGACAAACTTTGCCGCAGGAATTTTTCATGGCCCGGAATCGGCGCTGGCTGCAGCGGGCACACTGAAGGGTGCCGGTTATACAACCCCTGAACTAATGTCTCCTGTCCCCATCGAAGGCGTGGAAGAAGTGCTCGGTGAGAAAAAATCCGTGATCAAAACCTTTACTTTAATGGGTGGGATACTCGGCGGCACCTTTGGTTTTTTGCTGGCGGCTGGTACAGCCGTGCTTTACCTGCACCCGACAGGGGGAAGGCCAATCATTACTATTCCACCGTTTTTGATTATCACTTACGAAATGACCATCCTGTTCGGCATCCTGTTCACTGTGCTGGGTTTTTTTATCAGTGCAAGGCTTCCCGTTATCCGCGAGCGGGTCTACCTGCCGGAGTCCGCTGTCGATAAGTTTGTCGTGACAGTGGCATGCGCGGACGACGAACACTTCAAACGCGCTGAGGCCATACTGCGGGATGCCGGTGCTGAACAGGTCCGTGAAGTGACGGAGGAAGCCTGATGGGAATAAGCTGGATGAGCAGTTTTATCCGTGCGATCGCGGTCTTGCTGCTGTTAAGCCAAGCGACGCCCGTCTGGGCCTTCCCTTGGGATCAGGATATGGTCGATCAGCCATCTGCCAAGCCGCAGGAATCATCGGCGCCTGCTGCACCTGGTTCAGTACCCATTGTAGGTGGAGAAACTCTGCCCGCACCAATAACTGAACAGGGTATGACCGATGCCAAGAACGAGGCAGCCGCGATACCAAATCCGATAACCGCGACCGCCGAGTCGCTGGCCAGGGGGGCTTATTTCTACGAGATAAATTGCCTGGTCTGCCATGGCAAGGACGGACGGGGCAACGGCTCTGTCGGAAAAAAGTTCGTTACAAAATCTCCGGTAGATCTGAACGAAGACTATACCCAGGACCAGGCCGACGGGCAGCTGTTTTTCACCATTACGCGCGGCAGGGCCATCATGCCATTCTACCGCGACGCACTGAGTCCAGCGGAACGGTGGGACGTCATCAATTACCTTAAGCAAGAGTTTGGCAATCAATGAAAACCGAACAATGTCAAAAAGCATCTCCACGTCAACGACGTGGCATGTCGTGGGGCCTTCTCGCCCTTATTGCCCTCGTTAGTCCCGTTTATGGGTCAAGCACAGAGACTACCCAACCCGAATTTGGTTTGTTGATTGTTTCGTTTTTGTTTCTGATGGGCGTGAGCCAGGCTGGCGTCGTGTTTTGCTCCATGCTCCGCCTGTCCTACGCGCAATGGGCCAAGCCCTACTATCGGCTCGCCGAACTGAGCACCCTGGCATTTTTTCCATTTGCTATCCTGGGATTCCTACTGATTTTCTTTTTCGCCAAGGTCGAACTGTTTTATTGGCTCTCTGCCTCCCCGGACGCACACCAAAGTCCATGGCTGAACAGTGACTGGTTGCTGGTCAGAAATCTGCTGGGTCTGTTGGTGTTTTATGGCGTGAGTGCAATCTATATCTGGAAGGGTCTCCAACCTGATCTGAAAGGCGCGTCGGATGTTGATCATCGTGAGGTCGAACGCCAGCTATATCTCTTATCGCCACTGGTGCTTATCAGCTTCGTGATCTGCAACACCCTTTTAGCTTGGGACTTCGGCATGATGCTCATCCCGCACTGGCACAGCACCGTGTTTCCGATTCAATTCTGGTTTGGCAACGTCTACGCGGGCACTGCGGCCCTGCTGGTATTCCCTGCCCTGCTACACCGATTCTCAGCTGGAGAGTCGCATTTTGGCCCTCGCCAGATCCGCAATCTCAGCATGCTGATCAGCGGCTTTATGCTGCTGTGGTTGTATTTTTTCTGGGCTCAATTCTTTGTGTTCTGGTTTGGTAACCTGCCTCATGAATTTGACCCATTGTGGCGACAAATGTATGGCCATTACGCGCCTTTCTACTGGACCATGATGGCTGGTTGTTTCTTTGTTCCCTTTGTTGCCCTCATCTTCGCCATCATCAATCGATCGCTGGCGGCGATGTGCGTTCTCGCGCTCGGCATCAACCTGGGCATCTGGATCTTCAAGTATCTCATGCTAGTTCCAGTTTTCTCAACCGACCATCGACCACTGGAACATTTGCTGGACGTCGGCCTGTCGATTGGACTGTTGGCCGGTTTTATTGGGGTAGTAATACTCCTCGCCAGGCGGTTACCCGTGTATTCAGAATGGGAGATAAACCTTAAGCCGAACGTGGGCGAATCATTCGACACCGATTCGGACCGCACATAGGTTACGTGTCGTGCGACTTACAGCGACGAGCATCAGCTTGCTGGCGGTTGCGTTGAGTGTCACGGTGCTGTTCGCTATGCTCGGGATGTGGCAGCTTGATCGCGCAGCGCAAAAACGCGCGACGTTTGCAGAATTCGAGCAACGTGGTCGAGCAGCGCAAGTCGATCTCAATCAACCAGGTGTCGCTGATAGTGTGGCTCTTAACGGTTATCGGGCGGTCGCTGCAGGACACTATCCTGGCGCCACAATTCTATTCGATAATCAAATGCATCGAGGTCGCGCCGGTTACCTGGTGTACTCGGTATTTAAGCTGGACGGTCGCCATGAGAGCGTGCTGGTAAACCGTGGTTGGCTAAAGGCAGCGGCAGACCGCAGCGTCGTACCAGAGCTGGCTGCGCCCGCCGCAGGCAAACAGCTCGAGGGTCGACTGAACCTGCCACCACATGTGGGGTTACGCTTTGAAGGAGGCGATATGATTGAACACTTAGCCGCAGACTTGTGGCGTGTGCAATCAATTGATTTCACTGATTTGACCACTACTGTCGGCGTGGACCTTCTGCCCATTACGGTGATGCTCAACAGCGACACGCCAGACCACTTCGTCCGGTCCTGGACATCCCCGGGCAGTGATGAGACCCGGCATCTCGGTTATGCATTCCAATGGTTCGCGTTGGCGGTAACCGTGGTAGTCGTAACTGTCGCCCTCACACTAAGAAGTCGCAATCAGGGCATGTCGTGAACAGGACCCCAGAGCCAGCGAGAACCGGGTCTCGCGCTACTCTCCTGCTGGTCTTGGCTGTGTTCGCACTGCCGCTCCTGGTTGCATGGGTATTCACCCGGGGGCCACTTGAGTGGCACCCGATGAAGACCGTTAATTACGGAGTACTGTTAGAGCCACCGCTTCAATTGAGTTCTTATGGCGTTATGGACGCTACCGGCACGGCGCTCAGAGTGAACGCTGTGGCACGCAACTGGTTTGTCGTGGTGCTGCGCAATGCAGCCTGTACTGAACAGTGTCAGGGATTATCGCAGATCGCAGAGCAAATTCAGATCGCAGTGGGGCGTGACAAGCACCGCGTCAATGTGGCTATGCTTGGTCCTGACGACGATGCGCCGATGCCTTTGGGACAAAACTGGCTGCTGCCTGCGGATGATAAATTTGTCGACGCGCTACGGCATGCAACCGACCAGCCTCAGCTCGATACCGCATTGCTCATCGTCGATCATCAGGGGATAGTCGTTTTGATGTACGATCCTTCCGAGGGTGGACCTGATGTGCTCAGCGATCTAAAACGTCTGCTGCGTGCATCCGCACGTTAGGTTTGACTTGGGTGGTGCTTGGCGTCATCCTGTACCCGATTCTATGGGACCGCGTCCTGGCCGGAACAAATGTTTGATATCCTTATCATAGTTGTAATGCTCGGCATTTTAGGCAGTCTGGGCAGCGGCCTTTACTTCCTCGTTCGGGATCGCGGCAAGACGGATCGAACTGTTATTTCCCTCGGTATTCGAGTGGCTTTGGCTATCCTCTTACTGATTCTGTTGGCGATTGGGTTCGGGAGCAAAATCCTCTAAAACCAAACCTACGCTGTATACCTTTCTGAGGTTTGAATCAGAAAGAAGTATCAAACTGCCTGAAGTGAGAACCGAGTGTCACTTCTCTGGGCTCGGTTCAAGCGCTTAGTCACTTTTTACCATCTTTCCGAGTTACTCAACCACTACCGCCTGTCTCGTCCATGATATAGCTCTCCACTTCTTCTGTCCTTTCCCCGAAATTAGTACCACTGCCTGTGTGAGTTTCCTCACGCATGACCGCTGGGGGTTGATATCCCAGCGAGCTGTGCGGCCTGATTTCGTTGTAATCCTGTCGCCACATTTCGATCTTAGTTTGAGTCTCTGACAACCCTCTGAACCAATATTGATTGAGGCAGGTATCTCTAAACTTGCCATTGAAGCTTTCAACAAAGGCATTCTGTGTCGGCTTGCCTGACTGTAACTTCACACCTGTGTCCTGTGACCAAAAAGAACATCGCTTTTGATGTAAATTCAGGACCATAGTACGTTCATTAGATGTCGATCATCTGCTCCAATATGTGGTTACCACAACCATAAAAAGGAGAGTGGTGTGATCGCAACTTATTGCATAAGTTTGATTGGGCAGCGGCAGATATTCCCATAGTTAGAAGGCTACAAAGTTAATGGTATTTTCAACTGGGACAGCAAATATAGTTGCGTACCAACGCAATTCCTCCAGTTTGATTCTGAATAATGCGGACGTGCCACTAAAAGTTTTATCGACATTAAAAGCGGAATTAAGAAT
>PCCP01000094.1 GCA_002731775.1 Gammaproteobacteria bacterium | reverse complement strand
GGCAACCAACATATGCGCTTGAGGAACCAGTCAATTTGCCGGCGGGTACTATGGTTCACGTCACAGGAACCTTTGACAATTCCGAGTACAATCCTGCCAATCCTGATCCTAGCAAGGAGTTGACCTTTGGTTTGCAAAGCTGGGATGAGATGTTCATCGGATACTGGACCTACCACTCGGCCGAACCGACTAACTAGAGAATTTGGTGGGTGGAAGAGAAGCCCAGCCGCTTCCCAGCGTCTGGGTTTTTTGTATGCGGTCTCCTTGAAAGTACGGGTTTTTCCGGATTTTTACGTTTTCTGAAGGTAGATAGAAGAAACACCGACCCTGTCAGTACTTGAGCAATAAAAAGCCGGTATTCCTCTGGGAAATACCGGCTTTTTATTCGTTATTAACTCCCGCGCAAGCAAAAGAAATTACTTGATTTTCGCCTCTTTGTAGATCACGTGCTTCCGCACGACCGGATCGTACTTCTTCATTTCCATCTTGTCCGACATCGTGCGCTTGTTCTTGTCAGTGGTGTAGTAGTGCCCCGTGTTTGCACTCGATACCATCTTGATCTTGTCTCTCATAATCTTAACCCTGTCCGATCCTTTAACTACTTATTTAGCCGTTTGCACTTATACTCGAACGCCATTGCTTCGAATATCTGCCAATACGGTGTCGATGCCCAATTTGTCGATGATGCGCATGCCTTTGGTGGACAAGCGTAATTTGACGAAGCGTTTCTCAGACTCGACCCAAAAACGGTGAGTATGAATATTGGGTGAGAACCGGCGCTTGGTCTTGTTGTTCGCGTGAGAAACGTTATTTCCCGACACTGGTCTCTTGCCAGTGACCATACAAACCCTGGACATCTTGCTGCCTCGCTATCTTAAAAGTGAAAAATCTAATTGAACCGGGAATATTTACTGGCCTGACTCGGCTATGAGCCAGGATCAAAAAACAGCCTGTGAGCCGGTTTAAAAATGAGCTGCGTTTTATACCAGAACACCCTGCCAATAGCAAGATAATCGCTGGAAAACACCGGGCTGTCGGGCATGCTCCTGTCCTGCTCGTGGTCCTGCGCCCAGGCTACAAAAGGCCTCGCTCCGCGAATGAAACCACTTCACCCGCACCGATTACCAGGTGATCCAGCACCCGGATCTCGATGGTTTGCATCGCAGTTTTCAATTTCCTGGTGATCGCGATATCCGCCTGGCTGGGCTCGGCAATACCAGAAGGGTGGTTGTGGGCGAAGATAACCGCCGCTGCATTATGGTACAGAGCGCGTTTGACCACTTCCCGGGGATAGACTGCCGCCCCGTCAATGGTGCCCCTGAATAACTCCTCCACCTCCATCACATGGTGCTGGTTATTCAAGAACAGGCAGCTAAAAACCTCACTCTCGCAACTCTTGAATCTGGCCCTGAGGTAGTCGCGGGTTGCTGCCGAACTCGTGAGTATGTCTCTCGATTGCAGGCCTTCCAGCAATTGGCGCAGAGATAACTCCTTCATCGCAGCCAGACTTGCCGCCTTGGCGACGCCAACTCCGGATTGCGAGCATAATTCCTTGTAATTCGCGGAGATAAGGCTACTGAGGCTGCCGAAATTTAACAGCAGGTCTGTGGCCACTTCCAATGCCGTTTTACCTTTAATGCCGGTCTGCAGAAATACGGCCAGTAGCTCTACATCAGATAAACTACTGGCGCCGGAGGCAAGCAATTTCTCTCGCGGTCGTTCCATCGGTGGCCAGCTGGAAATTGGCATTGGCTACTTCCCTTGGAATAGACTACTAATAATAGACGGTCGCGGCGAAATCGCTTAACTCGCCCACAAATTGCGCAGGATTGGGCTAGCTGCTAGTGTAGGGAGCCTTATACGGCCCCGGATTTTTGGTTGATTTCATGTCAAGCCTATCTAACAAGCGTATCTTACTCGGCATTACCGGCGGTATTGCTGCCTATAAATGTGCCGAGCTCACTAGGCTGTTTGTCAAAGCTGGCGCCGAAGTCAGGGTGGCCATGACCCGGGCCGCAACGGAGTTCATTACAGCGCTTACCATGCAGGCTTTATCGGGCAACCGGGTACAACTGGATTTGCTCGATCCCGAAGCGGAAGCAGCCATGGGGCATATAGAACTGGCCCGGTGGGCGGACCTGGTTTTAATCGCTCCGGCCACCGCCGATTTCCTGGCAAAATTAGCCCACGCTCAGGCCGATGACATTCTAAGCACGCTGGTGCTGGCTGCCTCTGCTCCGATAGCCGTCGCCCCGGCGATGAATCAGGCGATGTGGGCCGACGCCGGCACCCAGGCCAACCTGGAAATCTTGCGGGAGCGGAAAACCCATGTCTTTGGCCCGGAAGATGGCGATCAAGCCTGTGGCGATGTTGGTCCTGGCCGCATGATGGAACCGGCGCAGCTGCTGCAGTGCTGTGCCGATATGTTCGAATCCGGTTTGTTGGCGGGTCAAAAAATTGTAATCACCGGCGGCCCCACCCGGGAAGCCCTGGACCCGGTGCGCTATATTAGCAATCACAGCTCCGGCAAGATGGCCTATGCCCTGGCTACAGAAGCGGTGGCGGCCGGCGCCAGGGTGGTATTGATCAGCGGCCCGGTAAACCTGCAGATCCCCGCCGGCGTCACTCTTCTCGATGTGGTCACTGCCCAGGAGATGCTTGATGCCACCCTCGCAAACGTTACCGATGCCGATGTATTCATCGGTGTGGCGGCGGTTGTCGACTATCGACCGCAGCGGGTAGCGACTGACAAAATTAAAAAATCCAGCGATATCATGCAGCTCAAACTGGTGAAAAATCCTGATATTATTAACGCCGTTGCAGATCTTGAGAAACGGCCACTCGTGGTTGGCTTCGCAGCGGAGACGTCAAATATCGCCGAGAATGGTCGCGAAAAACTGCTGAAGAAAAAGCTGGATTTACTGTTCGCGAATAATGCCATTGATAGTTTTAATAGCGACAGCATCAGCGTTACGGCAATTTCCACCGACACCGAATCCGAGCTTCCTGCCGGCAACAAGCATGTAGTCGCCAGGAACATGCTGCAACTCATCGCCGATCGGCTGATGAATAATGAGAAGAGCTGATCGGTTTTGCTAGGAAGGAGTTGAGCATATGACTCCAAGAGGGGGACACACTGAGTCCAGGCAGGGAAACCCAATCCCGGCCTCGATTTTCAGAGCCTACGACATCCGCGGCATCGTCGAGGAACAACTCACCGAGGACAGTGTTAGGCAAATCAGCCGTGGGATCGGTAGCGAGGCCTTGGCCTATGGCATCGACACACTGCTGGTAGGTTTCGATGCCAGACTATCCAGCCCCAGTCTGTCCAGGGCCTTGACCGCAGGCTTGCTAAGCACAGGATGCAAGGTTGTGAATCTCGGCATGGTTCCAACCCCCCTGCTTTACTACGCAAGCCACACCAGTGGTATTGAGTCCGGTGTGATGTTAACTGCGAGCCATAACCCGGCTAATTACAATGGACTGAAAGTCGTCTTCAAACAGGCTTGCCTGGCCCCTAAGCAGATTCAGAAGATTCGCCGGCGGGTGGAGCAGGGCCAGTTAACGGATGGCGCCGGCAGCTACTCGGAGCTGAGTATCCAGCCTCGTTATATCGAGGAAATCTGTTCCTCGGTTTCGCTCGGGCGCAAGTTAAAACTGGTAGTGGATTGCGGCAACGCCGTACCAGGTCTGGTCGCGCCCGAGTTGTTTCGTGCCCTGTCCTGTGAAGTAGAGCCCCTATTCTGCGATATAGATGGGAATTTTCCCAATCACCACCCCGACCCCACCGAGGCAGACAACCTGGCATCATTGTCTGCGCGCGTGGTGGCAAGCCAGGCCGATCTCGGTATCGCCTTCGATGGCGATGGCGACAGGTTGGGCATCGTGACGAATCTGGGTGAGGCGGTGGACGCCGACAAGATTCTGATGCTGCTGGTTAAACACATCGCCCCCAAATACCCGGCGGCGCCGATAATCTACGATGTGAAATGCAGCAGCAATCTGGCCCGTGTCATCACGGCAATGGGAGCCATTCCGGTGATGCACAGAAGTGGTCACTCGTTTATGAAGCAGAAGATGCAGGAGACCGGAGCGCCCCTGGGTGGAGAGTTCTCCGCCCACATCTTCATCAAGGACAGGTGGTTTGGCTTTGATGACGGACTCTATGCGGCGGCCAGGGTCCTGGAAATTTTGTCACATCTACAGCATTCGGCGCATGAGGAATTTGCCAGCTTCCCCAGCAGTCTGAATACACCTGAGATTAAATTGCCGGTGCCGGAAACGGCCAAGTTCGAACTGATGCAGCGAATTATCGACAAGGCAAAATTTCCTGGTGCGAAGGTGGTATTGCTGGACGGCCTGCGAGTCGAATATAGTGATGGCTGGGGCCTGGTGCGGGCATCAAATACCAGCGCCGCCTTGTTACTTCGCTTCGAAGCAGATACCCTACCGCGCCTGCGAGCCATTCAAGTCAGCTTTAAAGCTTTAATCCACAGCGCAGATAAAGGCTTAGAGCTTAATTTTTAACTCCCGACCCTGTGGTGCTCCTGACTAAGAAAAGGGTCGGAGGCACGATTTAACCTCCTTATTCTGAACTGTCTCATCGCGGATTAACCAGTCATGTCCCTCACCCTCGATAGTGCGAAAAACATCGCCAAGGTTCTCACCGAGTCGCTGCCCTATATCCAGAAATTCACCGGATGCACCGTGGTCGTCAAATACGGTGGCAATGCCATGGTGAATGAAACTCTCAAGCAGGGCTTCGCCCGGGATATCGTGTTGATGAAATTGGTGGGGATGAATCCGATCGTGGTGCATGGCGGCGGCCCCCAGATTGGCCAGGTACTGGATCAACTGAATATCGAATCAAATTTCATAGATGGTCTCAGAGTGACTGACAGTCGCACGATGGATGTTGTGGAGATGGTGCTGGGCGGCCTGGTTAACAAGGAGATCGTCGGCTTGCTGAATAAAAACCAGGGCAAGGCTGTGGGTGTAACAGGCAAGGACGGCAAGCTGATCAAGGCGAGAAAGTTAAGGCTTACAGGCAAGGCATCAAAGCAGGCTGCTGGCGACGAGATCGACATCGGTCACGTGGGGGAAGTGGTCAGCATAAACACCGAAGTGCTGGACCTGATGAAAGACACTAATTTTATCCCGGTTATTGCGCCAATAGGCACCGACGACGAGGGCGCCAGTTACAATATCAACGCAGATTCTGTCGCCGGTGAATTGGCCAGGGTGCTTGGCGCCGAAAAGCTGATATTGCTGACTAATGTAGCCGGCGTGCAGGATAAGAAGGGAAATGTCCTGACCGGCCTCAGCATTAAGCAAGTTGACAAGCTAATTGCCGATAAAACTTTACAGGGGGGGATGTTGCCCAAGGTTGCCTGTGCTCTGAATGCTGTCAAAGGCGGCGTGCACAGTGCGCATATCATCGATGGTAGGGTCGAACACGCCGTGCTTCTCGAAATATTTACCGATGAGGGCGTGGGGACATTGATCACCAAGAGCGGTCGCAACAAAGATTAGCACAGAATTTCAAAAAAGACTGACTATGGAAAAAACCGGTAAATATTCGCGCAAAGATCGGATACTGCAGGCTCTGGCCCACATGCTGAAAGCAAAGCCGGGAGAGCGTATTACCACCGCGGCTTTGGCCAGAGAGGTTGGTGTTTCCGAAGCCGCCCTGTATCGGCATTTCCCAAGCAAGGCGAAAATGTTTGAAGGCCTCATCGAGTTCATCGAAGAAACCTTGTTTCAACGTGTATCTCGAATACTGAGTGAGGAAGGAACTGCTATCGTGCGTTGTGAAAAGATCCTCGCGCTGCTGCTGACCTTTTGTGACAAAAATCCGGGAATGACCAGAATTCTTACCGGCGATGCCCTTGTCGGAGAAACCGATCGACTACGCCATCGAATCACCCAGTTTTTCAACAGACTGGAGTCCCAGCTAAAACAAATTCTACGGGAGTCCCAGATTCGGGAAAATCTGAAAACAACGATCTCGCCCAGCGCCATGGCCAATTTATTAATGGCGGTTTGCGAAGGCCGGCTGATCCAGTTTGTGCACAGTGAATTCGAAAAATCACCGCTGGAAAACTGGGAATTGCAATGGGCATATCTGAGCGCAGAACTGCTTATACCCCATACAACACCCGCCGCAGCCAGCACTACCTAGAGTATCCAGAGGCATCTATACTCCGTACTGTTGTCGATAGGCAACGACACTGTCGAGATGCCCCTGTAGTGTCTGGGACTTGGTTTTCTGCAGAAAATCAATGATATCCTGCAATCTAATGATGCTAACAACTTCTATTTGGTGGTTTTTCTCAATCTCCTGAATTGCCGACAACTCGCCAGAGCCCCGCTCCTGCCGATCCATGGCAACAGCTATTCCGCTCAGACTTGCACCGGCGGCAGTCAATATTTCGCCGGCTTCCCTCACTGCGGTTCCCGCCGTAATCACGTCATCGATGATCATCACCCGGCCGGTTAATTCGGCGCCGACGATAATGCCACCCTCGCCATGATCCTTGACTTCTTTTCGATTAAAACAATAAGGCTTGTTAATTCCGTGCTCGTTGGACAGCGCAATGGCAGTTGCAGAAACCAGGGGAATGCCTTTATAGGCCGGGCCGAAAAGCATATCGAATTTCTGCCCGGAAAGGACAATCGCACGGGCATAACTGCGCCCTAGAAATGCAAGCTTCTCTCCACTATCAAACCACCCTGCATTAAAAAAGTAAGGGCTAATTCGGCCCGATTTGAGAGTAAATTCTCCGAAGCGAAGAATCTCATGCCTTATTACAAAATTGAGAAAATCGGTTTGAAAATCCTGCATCGCGTTCCTCGTTGTTTTCTCCTCAGTCAGTTCTGGCAACGGTGCCTACGCGAGCACCTGTTGTTGTGCAGCAATCAACTCATTTATCCCGGATTCGGCCAGCTCTATCATTTCTTGTAATTGGGCGTGGCTAAAATCTCCATCTTCGCCGGTACCTTGCAATTCAATGAAACCGCCAGATTCAGTCATAACAATATTCATATCTGTTTCGGCATTGGAATCTTCCGCGTAGTCTAAATCCAGAACCACGCGTCCCTTGAAAATCCCAACCGACACCGAGGCAATCAGTTGCTTGATTGGGTTGGTCTTGATCAGCTTCTTTGCCAACAAATAGTTCACGGCATCGACCAGCGCCACACAGCCTCCGGTTATTGAAGCGGTGCGTGTACCCCCGTCCGCCTGTATCACATCACAGTCCACCTTGATGGTATGCTCGCCGAGTTTCTCCAGATCGACAGCGGCTCTTAAGGATCTGCCAATCAGGCGTTGAATTTCCAGGCTGCGCCCGGTCTGCTTGCCTCGTGTCGCCTCACGGTCCATTCGAGACCCTGTGGATCGAGGCAGCATCCCATACTCCGCGGTAACCCAACCCTTGCCGCTACCCTTGAGGAAGCGAGGCACGGAGGCTTCGACGCTGGCATTGCATAGTACTTTGGTATCGCCAAATTCTACCAGCACGGAACCTTCCGCATGCTTGGTATAGTTTCTAGTGAGTGTGACCTCGCGTAATTGACTCTGCTGCCGTCGGCTCGGCCTGATCGAATCTGTCATGTAGGTTCCGTGAATAGTGATAAAAGACAATGACAGGAATTATCCTCGAAATTCAATCGTATAGCGAGCTAGGGCAGCTCTGAATAATGGTATGCGGTCATTATTCAGAGCTGCCCTGGAAGAAAAGTCCACTGTGATTCGAATCGGTTTACGCTAGAATGCGGGCTCGCAGTTTCCGGAATCCTTGCTTCAGTCATTAATGGGTTGGGGACAATTTTTACCGGGCTCTTGTTTCGAGTGCGCTTGTGTTTTTGGATTCATTGTTATGATGTTAAGTATGACCGCCTTTTCTAGGCAACAGTCGGAACAGGAATGGGGGTCCCTAACCTGGGAGATACGTTCTGTTAATCATCGCTACCTGGAAGTAAGCCTGCGTCTGCCGGATCTGTTTCGGGGACTGGAAAATTCGATTCGAGGGGCTGTGCGCAAGAAACTCAGTCGCGGTAAAATTGAGTGCCAGCTGCGGTATAAGGCTGGCGAAAGTTTTCAATCGGAGCTGCATTTGAATCGCGCACTGATCCAGAAGCTAATCCAGGCAAACATGGAGATAGAACAACTTACAGGCGCCTCAACGGTACTGAGTAGTACGGAAATTTTGCGTTGGCCCGGTGTGATCCAGGATCAAGAATTTGATATTACAGCGATCGAGAAACCGGCCTTCGAATTGTTCGGTGATGCCCTGGAAGATTTAGTAGCAAGCCGGCAACGGGAGGGCGAGGAACTCAAGGGCTTTATTCAGAAAAGAATAGACTCGATCCGAAAGATCGTCAGCACCGTGAAGACGGCAATGCCGGAAATCCTGGCAGCACAGAGGCAGAACCTGGCCGACAAACTGGACGCCCTCAAGGCGGACCTTGAACCATCACGGTTGGAACAGGAAATTACACTGCTGGCACAAAAAGCAGATGTAGATGAAGAGCTCGACCGCCTCGCTTCCCATTTGAATGAAGTGGAGCGGGTGCTTTCAAACGCTGGTCAGAAGGGACGTCGCCTGGATTTTCTGATGCAGGAATTAAACCGTGAAGCAAACACGCTTTCGTCAAAATCCATTGTCGCGGAGACTACGCTGAGCGCGGTCGAGCTCAAGGTACTCATTGAACAGATGCGAGAACAAATTCAAAACGTAGAATAAGTGATTTTACGAAAGGCTATTTACCATGACTAAAGGCGTTTTTTACATAATTACTGCGCCATCGGGTGCCGGTAAAACCAGTCTGGTGAAGGCGCTGGTGGAAACTGATGTAAATCTCTGCGTCTCGGTATCGCATACGACACGATCTCGCAGACCCGGCGAGGAAGATGGTGTAAATTATCATTTTGTGAGTGATGACATCTTCATGGCAATGCTTAAGCGGGGAGAATTTTTGGAAAGTGCCGAGGTCTACGGACAGCGCTACGGGACTTCGCAGCACTGGGTCGATCAACAACTGGCAGGTGGAATAGATGTGATCCTGGAGATCGACTGGCAGGGGGCAGAGCAGGTACGCAATCTCAATCCCAAGGCCTGTTCCATCTTTATCCTGCCGCCCTCATTACAGGATCTGAGTCAACGCTTGCAGGGGCGGGCACAAGACGATGAGGAAACCATCGACAAGCGGATGCGCCAGGCTGTAAACGAAATTACTCACGTCGCGGAAGCAGATTACATGGTAGTGAACGACGATTTCGAGAGGGCGCTGAGTGATATTCGCGCGATCATTAGATCTCGGCGTCTAACGGTGCCGGTGCAACAAGCCAAGCTGGGAGGCTTGCTCTCCAGCCTTAGCTGCTAATCTGCAAAAAAATCTGCTTTTTCGGCAGGAATTCAGTAAAATCCCCGGTCCTCACAGTGGACCTCGGCAATTGGGATCCACATACTTGATCAGAGGCTACCCGGGTAGCTATTTCAAGCAGTTGCGCTTATAGAATCGACCCTCCCGGTGTAGCGGAATAGCAAATAAAGAAGGTATTGGTATGGCACGTATTACTGTAGAAGACTGTTTGGACAACGTAGATAACCGTTTCGAGCTCGTCATGGTCTCGAGTAAGCGTGCACGGCAATTGCAGATCGAAGGTAAAGATCCCCTGGTTACCGTGGATAACGACAAACCAACGGTAATTGCCCTGCGAGAGATTGCGGAAGGCCTGATTGACGCCGACATTCTGGTGGCCAAGCCGCGCATGGAGCTGGAAGAAGCAGAGCAAGAGTTGGAAGCCGTAGCCACTACTGACACCACCGAGCCCGAAGAGACACCCCCCACCGAAACCTGATAATTCCGGAGTCGATTCTTGCAAGCACAGGCGCTGGACACGATCGACTCTCTGGCCACCAATCTATCCGGATATTTGGGCCTGGATCAGGTTAATAACGTGCGCCGCGCCTATTTCTACGCCGAACAAGCCCATGAAGGTCAATACAGACGCAGCGGCGATGCCTATGTCACCCACCCGCTGGCCGTTGCCTGCATATTAAGCGAAATGCACATGGACCATCAGAGTTTGATGGCCGCCATGCTCCATGATGTAATCGAAGACACGGGCATCACCAAGACCGCGATCAAGACACAGTTCGGCAATACCGTGGCTGATCTGGTGGACGGTGTCAGCAAACTCAACAAGATTACCTTCAGCAGTCATGCCGAGGCGCAGGCAGAAAACTTTCAGAAGATGGCCATGGCCATGGCCAAAGACCTGCGGGTTATCCTGGTCAAGATTGCCGACCGCCTCCACAATATGCGCACTCTGGACGTGCTGACTCCCGACAAACGACGTCGCATTGCGCGGGAAACCCTGGATATATACTCCCCCATAGCCAATCGACTGGGTATGAATAGCGTCCGTGTCGAATTCGAGGAGCTGGGCTTCGAAGCACTCTACCCGATGCGCTCGCGTCGAATCAGGGCCGCGGTCAAAGGCATCCGCGGCAATCGCAAGCAGATTGTATCCCAGATTCAGACTTCGCTGGAGGCATGCCTGGAGCGCGAAGGGCTTCCGGGCCGAACTATCGGTCGGGAAAAACACCTGTATAGCATTTATGAAAAAATGCGCAGCAAGCGCAGGTCATTCTCCGAGATCATGGACGTTTACGCTTTTCGTATCATCGTCGATAGTGTCGATACCTGCTACCGGGCGTTGGGCGCTATCCATAGCCTATACAAACCGGTACCAGGGCGCTTCAAAGACTATATCGCCATTCCCAAGGCCAATGGCTACCAATCTCTGCATACGACTCTGTTCGGCATGCATGGCGTTCCCATCGAGATACAGATTCGCAACGAGGAAATGGAAGCCATGGCCAACAACGGCATCGCCGCACACTGGCTCTATAAGACCAGTGATGATCTTCCCAGCAGCACCCACATCCGTGCCCGGGAATGGGTGAATGGTTTGCTGGAGATGCAAAAACACGCCGGCAATTCATTGGAATTTATCGAAAACGTGAAAATCGATTTATTCCCCGACGAAATCTATGTTTTTACTCCCAAAGGCACGATTTTTGAACTGCCGGCCGGATCTACCGCCGTGGACTTTGCCTTCGCGATTCACACCGATATCGGCAATTCCTGCGTGGCTTGCCGCATAAGTCGACGGCTCGCCCCCCTGAGTGAACCCCTGCAAAGCGGCCAGACCGTGGAAATCATCACCGCGCCGGGCACCCAACCCAATCCCGCCTGGCTGAGCTTCGTGGTGACAGGCAAGGCCCGCAGTAATATTCGTCACTATTTGAAGAATCAGAAACACTCCGAGTCGGTCGCATTGGGGCGGCGTTTGCTGAACAAGGCGCTGGGTGGCTTTGGCTGTCAGCTCGATACCGTACCGGCGGAGAATATCGATGCCGTCTTGCAACAAATCAATTTGCAGACCCTGGATCATCTCCTGGAAGAAATTGGCCTGGGCAACCGCATGTCCTACATGGTTGCGCAAAAGCTGTCTGCCCACGGCAAGCAATCTATGCTGGCAGACGCGAGAGACCCGGAACATCATGGATATCTCGCCATACGTGGATCTGAGGGCATGGTCATGAACTATGCCAAGTGCTGCCACCCGATCCCCGGCGATCCTATTATTGGCCACATCAGCACCGGCCGGGGCATGGTCATTCACACCGATGATTGCAACAACATAAGTGATGTCAGGGATAATCCGGAAAAGTGCGTCTTGGTGCGGTGGGACCCCGAGGTCGAAGGCGAGTTTTCTGTCGAGTTGAGAGTGGAGCTGGAGAATCAACGGGGCATCATTGCGACCCTGGCAACAACCATTACCGGCGAAGAAGCGAATATTGAAAAGATTAGCACGGTTGAGCGGGACGCCCGTTTTAGTATCGTCAACCTTTCGTTAAATGTCCGCAATCGTGTTCACCTCGCCCGGGTCATGAAGCGGGTGCGCCTGATCAAGCCCGTTACCCGGGTGACGCGAGTGAAGTCACGCAAGGTTCGCAAAGCTCTGCGCAGCAAAATTAGCAGCCACTGAGAACAGCGATATGGCAGAATTAAAGCAGATTCAGACTCCACTGGCGCCGGCGGCTATCGGGCCCTATTCTCAAGCGATCAGATCGGGCTCGATGGTTTTCTTGTCCGGCCAGATTCCCCTGCACTCTGAAACCATGGCGTTGGTTGATGGCGGTATCGAAGCGCAGACTCGCCAGGTCTTCAAAAACCTGGCAGCCGTCGCCGCGGCCGCTGACAGCGACTTGCAGCATGCTGTCAAGATCACAATCTACCTCACCGACCTCAACGATTTTGCTACAGTCAACAGCGTCATGGCCGAACAATTCCAGGAACCCTATCCGGCCCGGGCCACCATCCAAGTAAGCGCCCTGCCGAAGGGATCCATGGTCGAAATTGACGCTGTGCTTGTATCTGGTAGTACTGTATAAAAACCCATATACTTGCCCTACCAACGCCCTGTTTTCGAGAGTCTTGCCCGGGTCATTACGTGGTGATACTCGCACTTGGCCCGCTGCGGGCATGCCTGGTTGCCGCTTATGACCAGCCAACAACTGGATCAAACCCCACTCACCAGCCTTAGAGGTGTGGGTCCCGCCCTGAAGACAAAGCTGAATGCTATCGGCATCTATAATGTGCAGGACTTGCTCTTCCATCTGCCGTTTCGCTACGAAGACCGCACCCGGATCAGTCGTATAGGCTCCATCCGGGCTGGTCAAACGGTGCAGCTTGAAGGAGAAATTGCCGCCAGCAATATCCAGTTCGGGCGTCGTCGCAGCCTGCAATGCACCCTGTATGATGGCAGTGGGATAATCAGCCTGCGGTTTTTCTACTTCAGCGCCGCACAGCAAAAATCTCTGGCGCCGACAACACGAATCCGCTGCTACGGGGAAGTCCGGCGCGGCAGGGCCGGCCTGGAAATTTATCATCCAGAGTACAAAGTGCTTACCGAAGTCGAGGATGAACCGGTCACCGATTTGTTGACCCCGGTCTATCCTGTCACCGCAGGACTGCAGCAGACCCGACTCAGAAAAATCATCGATCAGGCCCTGGTATTACTGCAAAACTCGGTTCCGATCTGGGATTATCTGCCGGCAGAGCTGACGACAAAGCTTGGCCTGCACTCACTCACTGACGCCATACATTTGATCCATCGACCGCCGGCAGAGCAATCCCTTGACTGGCTAAATGAAGGCATGAATCCTGGACAGAAGCGCCTGGCGTTCGAAGAGTTGATAGCACATCGGCTGTGCATGCGCAGGTACAAAAACAATTCCGAGAAACAAACGGCACCTGCATTCAGGAACAAGGATGAATTACTGCGCCGATTCATCGGCCAGCTGCCATTCTCCCTAACCTCGGCACAGCAAGCTGCCTTTCAGCAGATCTCGCAGGACCTTTACCGTGGCTGCCCCATGCTGAGGTTGCTGCAGGGAGATGTGGGATCCGGTAAAACTGTCGTCGCTGCCCTGTCTGCCCTGCTGGCGATAGCGAATGGCTACCAGGTAGCGCTAATGGCTCCCACCGAAATTCTGGCTGAGCAGCATTTACTCAGCTTTGAAAACTGGTTCACGCCTTTAGCTATCAAGGTTGGCTGGTTGAGCGGCAAGGTCAAAGGCAAACAGCGCCGCATGCAGCTGGAGGAACTGGCGAATGGCAGCAGTCAGCTATGCATAGGAACCCATGCGCTGTTTCAAGATGAAGTGAGTTACAAGCGTCTCGGCCTCATCATCATCGACGAACAACATCGCTTCGGCGTGCATCAGAGACTGGCCCTGCGGGAGAAGGCTACCCAGTCTCTACACCAGCCGCATCAGCTGGTGATGACCGCAACGCCAATTCCCAGGACCCTGGCTATGAGCGCCTATGCCGATCTGGACAATTCCATTATTGATGAGCTACCACCAGGACGCACGCCGGTAAACACGGCGGTCATTTCCAATGATCGGCGCGACCAGGTAATTGCCAGTATCGACAAGGCCTGTTCGGAAAATAGCCAGGCTTACTGGGTCTGCACCCTGATCGAAGAATCAGAAACTCTGCAATGTCAGGCGGCGGAAGTAACCGCGGCTCAACTCACTGAATTACTACCTGACGTTGCAGTGGGCCTCATTCATGGCCGCATGAAGGCGCCGCAAAAAACCGAAGTCATGGCCCAATTTAAAGCCGGGCAGCTGCAGTTACTGGTAGCGACCACCGTCATTGAGGTCGGGGTTGACGCGCCCAATGCCAGCCTGATGGTGATCGAAAATCCGGAACGGCTTGGTCTCGCCCAATTGCACCAGTTGCGAGGCAGGATCGGCCGTGGCGCAAAGCAAAGCCATTGCATCCTGCTCTATCAGAATCCCCTGTCCAGCGCCGGCAAGCAGCGCTTGACGGTGCTAAGGCAGAGTAATGATGGTTTCTACATTGCCGAAAAAGACCTCGAGCTACGCGGGCCAGGCCAGGTATTGGGTACCCGGCAAACCGGGCTGATGAGTTTCAAGATTGCCGATATCGTGCGGGACGCTAATCTGCTGGAGGAGGTGCGCTCGGCCTCTGAGCAGATCATGAGCCGGTATCCGGACATCATCGACCCCTTGATAGGACGTTGGCTCGGCGAGAAAATCAACTACGCGAAAGTTTAGCAGTCGAGGCCAAAATCTTTTATGCTATCTGGTCCTAACCCTGTACCTGCGGTCCCCACTTAAAAAATCATGTATTCCCTGCGGTCACTGTGGTCAACGACGCTGACCCGATTTCAATCCAAATTTCCAAGCTTTTATGCCAAATTGCCGGCATTGGCTGAACTGGCCCGGCTCGATAAACCCATTGGCATCTACTTGTTGTTATGGCCAACCATCGGCGCCCTGTGGTTGGCAGCGGAAGGCGTGCCGCCGCTGTCATTGTTGTTTATCTTTATCACCGGAACGGCAGTAATGCGATCGGCGGGCTGCTGTATTAACGACTTTGCCGATTACAAAATCGATAGCAGGGTGACCAGAACCCGGCAACGACCGCTGGCCAGAGCTGCGCTCGATCGGCGCGACGCCATGGCCTGCTTCATCGTCCTCTCCCTGACTGGCTTTGCCCTGGTGCTGCTAACGAATCAAGCCACGATCCTGCTATCGCTGGTTGCAATCGTGGTGGTGGCGATCTACCCCTTCATGAAACGGTTTACCAACTTGCCCCAGGTAGTGCTTGGGATTGCCTTCTCATGGGGCATCCCCATGGCGTTCACCGCCCAGACCGGCGCGATCCCACAGAGCGCCTATTTGCTGTTTGTGGCCAATTGCCTGTGGACCGTGGCCTATGATACCCAGTATGCGATGGCTGACCGCGAATCCGATATTGAGATCGGGGTGAAGTCTTCCGCTATCTTGTTTGGCGATGCCGATAAATCCATCATCGCGTCCCTGCAAGTCATGTTTATTCTGGCAATGTGGTTAGCCGGCAGGCAATTTGGGCTGAGCGGGTTTTACACTGCGTCTCTGGTGATCGCCAGTGCCTTGCTTTGCTATCAACAAGTCTTGATCAGGGAGCGCCTGTCCGGTCCCTGCTTCAAGGCTTTTCTCAATAACAATTGGGTTGGCGCAGTGATATTTGCGGGTATTGTTCTGGGCTCACTGTGAAAGCTCGGGAGCCCCGCCCCTGATTCGGGTTTTCAGCTAGGCGCCCGTGAATGCCTGTATACCGGTTTGAGCTCTACCCAAAATCAGTGCGTGAATGTCTTGGGTGCCTTCATAGGTATTCACCACTTCGAGATTCTGAGCATGACGCATGACTGGAAATTCGTCCGAGATGCCATTGCCCCCCAGCATATCCCGGGCTTCTCTGGCCGTCTCTAATGCCTTCAGACAGGAGTTTCGCTTCAGTAAAGAGATTAATGGCGCCGCTAGTTTGCCCTGATCTTTGAGTCGGCAAGCCTGTAGGCATCCCTGTAGTCCCAGGGAAATATCCGTCTGCATGATCGCCAACTTCTTCTGAATCAGTTGGTTGGCCGCCAGTGGCCGGCCAAATTGTTTGCGCTCCAGGGTGTATTTCAGAGCGGTATGCCAGCAGGTTTCCGCGGCGCCCAGTGCGCCCCAGGCAATGCCTAGTCGGGCCGAGTTAAGACAACTGAAAGGACCATTGAGACCCTGGGCATAAGGCAGTTTATTTGCTTCGGGAACGAAGACTTCATCCATTACTATCTCACCTGTCACGGAGGCTCTCAGCGCCAGTTTGCCCTCGATCTTGGGAGCGCTGAGTCCCGCCATGCCCTGGTCGAGAATGAAGCCACAGATGACACCATCGTCATCTTTTGCCCAGACAATGAATACGTCGGCAATCGGGGAATTCGTGATCCAGTTCTTGGCGCCGGACAAACTGTAACCACCGCTAACGGATTTCGCCCGGGTGATCATGCCACCAGGATCAGATCCGTAGTCAGGCTCGGTCAGACCGAAACAGCCTATAGCTTCGCCGATCGCCAGTTTTGGTAGATACTTCTGTTTTTGCTCTTCGCTGCCAAATTCGTTGATTGGATGCATCACCAGGGAAGACTGCACTGACATCATCGAGCGGTAGCCAGAATCAACCGCTTCGATCTCCCGCGCCGCCAGGCCATAACTGACGTAATTAACCCCGGCACAACCGTATCCCTCGATGGTGGGGCCGAGCAGACCGAGGGCGCCCATCTCGCGGAAGATGGCTGGGTCTGTCTCCTCGTTACGGTAAGCATCACGCACCCTGGGCAAGAGTTTGTCCCCGGCATATTGCCTCGCGGTGTCTTTCACCAGCCGCTCTTCTTCCGAGAGCTGCTGCTCCATCAAAAAGGGATCTTGCCAATTAAAAGCCACACTGTCCGATCTGACAGACATATTCATCTCCTGGTAAAAAGGATTGCCCGGGCTGCTTTCGAATTAACAGATGACCACTCTCAGCTTGGATCGACTTGGCTACCGTGCTAATCGGGTAAAGGCGGCCAATCCCAGGCGCCGTATTCTAGCAAATTCCCTTGCCATTCTCTAAGCAGCCTCTGATCAATTATTCAATGTCTCCCCAAATAGTCTACTCTTTTGTGGGCACTAAGATAATCGCCGACATTAAGCCGGGATTGCGACAGACATTTTGATAGAATATGGTTCCATGGATGTGTCACACATACTCGATTCTCTCAACGAACCACAACGTAATGCCGTCGCCAGTCCCGCATCCAACCTGCTGGTGTTGGCAGGTGCGGGCAGTGGCAAGACCCGGGTGCTGGTACACCGCATCGCCTGGCTGCTGCAAGCAGAACAGGCGTCGCCCTTCTCCATCCTGGCAGTTACATTTACCAACAAGGCGGCGCGAGAAATGCGCGGTCGCATCGAATCTCTGCTCGGCCAGTCGTTCAGTGGCATGTGGGTTGGAACTTTCCACGGACTTGCCCACCGGCTGCTTCGAAGCCACTGGCGGGAAGCCGGCCTGGTACAGGACTTTCAAATCCTCGACAGCGACGACCAGCTCAGGCTGATCAAACGCATCAATCGCTCGCTGCAGATCGACGAAGATAAATGGCCGGCGAAACAGTGCCAGTGGTATATCAACGGGCAAAAGGATGAAGGCCTCAGGGCCGCCAACATAGAACATTTCGACGACGACTACAGTAAAACCATGCTGGAGATTTACCAGGCCTATGAACAGGCCTGTAACCGTGGCGGCATGGTCGATTTCGGTGAGATTCTGTTGCGAGCCCATGAACTGTGGCTTCACAACCCCCAGATTCTCTCCCATTATCAGAAACGCTTTCGACATATCCTTGTCGACGAATTTCAGGATACCAACGCCATTCAATACGCCTGGTTGCGGGTGTTGGCCGGCACCGATAATCAGATGATGGTGGTGGGGGATGATGACCAGTCAATCTATGGCTGGCGTGGCGCCAGGATCGAGAACATTCAGCAATTTAATGTCGACTTTCCCGAGGCCGAAATCCTGCGCCTGGAACAGAACTACCGGTCCACCGCAATCATCCTCCAGGCAGCAAACAAGCTAATCGCAAATAATCAGGGGCGGCTCGGCAAGACCCTCTGGACCGAGGACGGTGAAGGCGAGACCATCAGTCTATATGAGGCCTTCAACGAACAAGATGAAGCCCGCTTCATCGTCGATCGACTCCAGGATTGGTTTGGCGCCGGCAACCGGCGCTCCGACTCGGCGGTTTTGTACCGCTCTAACGCGCAGTCGAGAGAATTGGAAGACGCACTGCTACGTGTTGACATGCCCTACAGAATTTATGGAGGCCATCGTTTTTACGAACGCCTGGAGATCAAGAACGCCCTCTCCTACCTGCGCTTGCTAGTTAGTCGGGACGACGATACTGCGGTGGAACGAATCATCAATGTGCCCACCCGGGGGATTGGTGGCCGCACCCTCGAACTGGTCCGCTCATTGGCGAGATCTGAAAACTGCTCGCTGTGGCAGGCCTGTGTGAAATCGGTGAATGAATCCCATCTGAGTGCCAGGGCGGCGAACGCCGTATTGGCATTTCTCGAATTGATCGACGAACTGGATTCCGCCTGTAAGCAACTTCAGTTACATGAAAAAACCGAACACATAATCGCCAACAGCGGTCTGCTGCAGCACCATGAAAAGGAGGGCGGTGAAAAAGCCAGGGCCAGAATCGAAAATCTTGAAGAACTGGTGACCGCGGCCAGCAACTTCGACGATGTCACAATCTATGTGGAAAACCATGAGCAGGCCCCGTCAGAAACCGCAGCAGAATTCGAGCCTGACTCAAAAGCCTTCCTCGCGGCTTTCCTGGATCAGGCCGCACTCGACGCCGGCGATACCCAGGCCCAGGAATCCGATGATGCTGTGCAGCTGATGACCTTGCATTCTGCCAAGGGCCTGGAGTTTGAGCTGGTTTTCATGGCTGGCATGGAAGAAGGCTTGTTTCCTCACAAGATGTCCATGAATAATATCTCAGGACTGGAAGAGGAACGCCGGCTTTGTTATGTCGGCATCACCAGGGCAAAGAAAAAGCTTTATCTCAGCCACGCCGAATCCAGGCGCCTGCATGGCGATGTAATTCTCTGCCGCCCCTCAAGATTCATTAGGGAGATACCGGATGAGCTGGTGGATGAGATTCGCCTGAAAACAAGCATAAGCCATATTCCATCCCGACCCGACAGCAACAGCAGGAGCCTCGGCCGACGTATCGGCGGCGATATCGAGATACCGGAAACCGAGTTGTCTCTGGGCCAACGCGTGGCTCATGGCAAGTTCGGTGAGGGTGTGATACTCAACTATGAAGGCCAGGGTCCAAACGCCAGAGTACAGGTGAATTTTGATGCCGCCGGCAGTAAATGGCTAGTGTTATCCTACGCCAAGCTACAACTCTTAG
>PCCP01000093.1 GCA_002731775.1 Gammaproteobacteria bacterium | reverse complement strand
TGCCTGGACTTCAAGAGGATTCCTTTCATTTGCTCCAGGGTTTGATCATCACTTGACGGACTTTTAATAAATTCCATCATCAGGGCAACACTTTCCTCAAATTGTTCATCGAGGCCGCTGATGGAAATCCCGGAGCTATTTTCCCCGGCACCGAACCGAAATTCGCTACCCAGGCGATACCATTGCTTCTGTAGTTCCTCGTTACTCAGGTTTTGGGTGCCAGCCACGTCCATTAGCACTGCGGAGAGGTTTAGCTTCTCATCTTCTTCCGTCCCTACTTCGATGCCTATTGAGAAAGTGAACAGGTCATTTAACGGGTTCGGTGCGTAATACAGATCCACACCGTCGGCAAACTCGATTAGCCGATAGTCTGTGTCGACTTCCACGAAGCTCGGTTCTATCGGCGTAAATTCCATGGCCAATATCTGCCCGGCGAAATCCGATTGACGGGACGGGTCGATTGTTACCGGATCGATCCGTGGTTTCTCTACCTCGGGAATGTCGTGTTGGGCATTCACCTGATAGATTGCCACGTAATCGTCAGCAAAGTACTTGTTGGCAACGTCGATTACATCCTGCTTGCTCAGTTGTTCCATGCGCTGTATTTCGGAAACATAGTAATCCCAATCGGCAGCCTCGATAAAAGCCTGGCGCATCATGGAAACCCGGGCAGTATTGAACTCCTGGCTGGCTTTCTGGCCCTTCTTGAAGTCATTGATGATGGCTGGAATGATCCAGTCTTCGAATTCACCGGCTTTGATCAGGTCAAGCTGGTCGAGCAATAACCGTTCGACCTGCTCCAGAGTCTGATCCTGCTTCGGTACTCCGTACAGGGTTTGCGCGCCGCTGTCGTTGAGAAATTGGGGAGACGAGCCGGCTCCAGCCACCAGCTGTTGTTGATTCAAATTCAGATTAATCAGACCGGCGGTGCGATTGTCGAGAATCATGTCCAACAGAATCAGCGCTTCCTTGTCTTCGCTGCCATTACCTGCCGTGCGGTACGCTATCTGCACTTGCTCTTCACCCGGATATTGTACGGTTCGGCGCTCGGCTCCGGCCAGTGGTGCCTCCTGCCAGGGTCCTACTTCGGGCACTGGTTTCGACTCCCAGCGAGAAAATTTATCGCTGATCAGGGCAATAGTTTCGTCGATGTCGATATCGCCGCTAATGAAGATGGCCATATTGTTGGGAACGTAGTAACGATCGAAAAAGTCGCGAATATAGACTAGGGATGGATTTTTTAGGTGCTCGACGGTACCAATCGTAGGTTGCTGTCCATAGGGGTGGATCTTGTAGAGCATTTCATTGAGCGCGGTATAGATAATGAAGCCGCGGTTGTCCAGGGAGCGATTTTTTTCCTCGTAGACTGTCTCCAATTCGGTGTGAAATATACGAAATACCGGATTGACGAAGCGGTCCGATTCTATTTCTGCCCATTGCTGCAGGCGGTTAGATGGCAGGCTCACCTTGTAGACAGTTTCTTCGTTCGAGGTATGGGCGTTGAGGCCGGTGCTGCCCATGGCGTTATATATTTTATCGATCTCATTGGGAACCGCAAATTCCGCGGCCTGTTGTGCAACGCTGTTTATCTCGGCATAGATTTGCGCCCGCGATTCTGCATCGCCTGCATTGAAGTGTTGTTCGTAAAGTTCGACGATGCGATCGAGATAAGGCTTCTCGGCGGTGTAATCGAGGGTGCCCAAGTGCTGATTGCCCTTGAATAATAAGTGCTCGAGATAGTGGGCGAGACCGGTGGCATCCGCCGGGTCGTGTTTGCTGCCGGCGCGAACTGCGATCTCGGCATAGAACCGGGGTGCTTCATGGTTTTCGGTGAGATACACCTTGAGTCCATTGTCGAGTTGGAAAATCTGCGCATCCAGTGGATCATTTACATTGGCCAGGTCTATGCGTCTATAGCCTGGTGCTGCCGGTGTCGACTCGGTAACTTGCTTCGATTGTGAGTCTCCATTGCCAGTAGTGCGCTGCTCACTGCAAGCGAGTAGGCCCAGCATGGCTAACGACGCCAGCAGGGATCGCAGCCAGTATCTGGCAGCAGTTAAATTTCTCATCTAGGTACTCCATGATAAACAGCTGATGGTCAGTCGGACTGCGGCTAATGTAGGGCATTTCGGATGAAAATGTAAGTTAAGCAGCGATCAGGCGCAGTATGCATTCTGCAATTTATCATTTTTTGTGTTATTTCGATCGGTTTTGGCCCGTAGGCCCCGGCTCAACAGTGCTTGAAACTACCTGCAATTATTGCCGCATAGACACGGTCGGTATCCAGATATTATGCAGACACTCGATTCGTTCCAGTACAGGAGAATGGTCAGAATTTGCTTCACACTGCTTTGAAAGGGCAATAATGCGATCCAGGAAAATGATTAGCCATCGGTGATGGCTTTCCTCGTATTTGAAAAAAGGGTAGAAAATCAACTTGTTATCCCACGTGTCTCGGTCTCGCTTTATCGCTAAAGATAGACTGTTAGCGGTCTTTAGGGCGTATAATTCCCCAAGCTCTGACCGGAAACCAGGGATTATCGCTAAGCCCATGAAATTGCATCGAAATTACCTCCTTCTCGCGTTGATCGCTGGAGGCCTTGTGGGCTGTAGTAACAGCGCTTATCGGTACAGTGCCGATGAGGAAACTTACGAGGCCATCGCCGATAAAGCGCCACTGGTGGCTGGAATGAGCGACCAGGTGCTTATCGACGAGGAGAAACAAGTCGATCTGACTTTATTTTCAGTGAATAGCCAGATCTACGAGTTTTTGGATAACGAAGCCGAAGGGGAAGTCGGCGGCAGTATCATCAGTTTGAATGCGGCGCTGGATTTGGCTTTTCAACACAGCAAGGAGTACCAGGCTCAAAAAGAGCGACTATATCTGGAAGCCTTAGCCCTTACCTTCGACCGTTATCGATACACGCCGACCTTTAGCGCCAATGGCAGCGGCGACTATCAATGGGATACGACAGATCAGTTTGTCATCGATATGCAGGCCATGACTGGCGCGACCGCAATAAGCACCAGCGAATCTACGGTGGCCAGATCAAACCTCGGGGCCCGCTACCTGCTTAAGAGTGGCGGCGCCATCGCGCTGAATCTGACCAATAACTTCACCCGGTTTCTGAGCGGCGATGTCAGTGAGTTCAGCACCGGCGCGCTGATCGGTTCTTTTACTCAACCCCTGTTACGAGATTTTGGTTCCGATATCGAAACCGAGGCGCTGCTGCAAGCCGAGCGGGATCTGCTATATCAGTTAAGAGATTTTACGCGTTACCGCAAGGAATTTGCGGTTCAGGTCGCCTCGCAATACTACGTGGTGTTGTTGGCGCGGGAGACAGCAAATAACAACTATGCCGGGCTGTTGGCGAACAATCTTTCGCTGGAGCGAGAACAGGCATTTCAGGCGGAGGGATTGACCACACTGCTGGAAGTTGGCCGCCTGGAGCAGTCTGCGCTGCAGGCGGATTTACGTTGGGCCCGTGCAATTACCAGCTATAAACGTGGCCTGGACAATTTCAAGATACTGATCGGTCTCAATGCAGAGGATAATATAGTCCTGGACGACAACGAGATGGTATTGATTGCGGAAACCGGAATGGACAGTCCGGATGTTGATCTGGAGCAGGCTATCGCGATGGCGGTCCAGACCCGATTGGATCTGTACACGCAATTGGACCAGGTACAGGATGCTGCACGGCGCATCGAACTGGCCGCCGATGAGTTGGATGTCGCACTGGATTTGAATTTTTTGGTATCCGTACCCGGGGCAGCCGACGGCAGTTTTGGCGAACTGGAGTTTGAGAACGCGGTCTATTCGGCAGGTCTCGATTTCGATCTGCCGCTGGATAATAAAGCCCAGCGGAATAATTACCGGCGTGCACTCATTGACTACGATTTGGCGACCCGTGGCTATGTGTTGGCACTGGATGCTGTTAAAATTGACGTGTTACGTACCTGGCGGGAAATGAATGAAGCCCGCAAGAGTTACGAAATTAGTCTACGCGGTGTGCAGATAAACGAACGTCGTGTCGAAGAAGCCGAACTCAGAGCCGAGATTGGCCTGGGAGATATTCAGGACACGGTAGATTCACAGAATGACTTAACCAGTTCACGCACCGAGCTAACCAGTTCCATCGTAAGTCATAATATTGCCAAGCTGGAATTCTGGCGCGATGTAGGTCTGTTGTATGTTGGCGATAACGGTCAATGGGAGGAAGGCATAAATGAGTCTCGATAAGCAGGATTTGCCATCCAGGATAGTGGTTGGGCTGAAGGCGTTGCAGGCAAAATTACCGCAGCCGGTAACAGCCAGGGCAAGCGAATTGAAGGCGAAGTTTTCAGCTGCTGGCAAATCCACTCAATATGCTATCGGTGGCGGTGCCGCGATTTTTCTGCTGCTGGTGTTCACGCTGATCGGCGGCTCCTCCGATACCGGTGCTGGCAGAATTACTTTTTTGGTTCGTAGTGGGCAACTGGATATTACAGTGCTCGAAGGTGGTTCTCTGGAGGCAATGCAATCCCAGGAAATCAGGTCACGGGTGAAGGGCCGGGAAGGCGTTAAAATTCTCAATATTGTCGAGGAAGGATATCGAGTGACCACTGAAGATGTGGCGGCCGGGATGATTCTGGTAGAGCTCGATAAGTCGCAGCTGATCGATCAGCAATTGAACCAGGAAATTGCGGTAGAAACCGCAGAGGCGACTTATATAGAACGCAAGGCCCAATACGAAATTCAACTTAACCAGAACATGACGGATCTGAACGATGCCCGGCAGGATATGCGTTTCGCCCGTCTGGATTTCGAGAAGTTCCTTGGTGGGAAAATAGTCGAAAACATTGTTAGGGAATTGGAAATAGAGGAACGTCTGGCGCGGGCAGAGGCAGCAGATTTGGCGGCAGCGTCAGCCGAAGCAGGCAAGCGCTTGGAAGCAGTGCGGCGGGAACGTAACGCGCAGACAAACGCTCGCCGTGGGTCTGGCTTCGATCCCAGTGACCTGGAATCCATGCCACCGCAAATGCGTGAGCGAATTGAACAAATGATTGCAGAAAACGGCGGTGAATTGCCCGTCGAAATGCTGGAACGTATGCAGCGCTTCGGGCAGGGCGGAGGCCAACGCGGTGGTGGTCAGCGCGAACAGGAAGGTGGATTCCCGAGAGACGGACAAACTGCCGGGCAGCCCCTCGCGGTCGAAGATGGCCCTTCAGTCAGACCAGCATCTCCCGTTCTGGTGCTGGAGCCCCTGCGATCAGATATCCTGGAAACACAGGCCAATCTGTTGATGGATGACAGTTACATGGAAATCCGCGATCAACTGGATTTCAGCCAGTATGCGAACATCAATATTTTGGAAGATGGTGAAGCCAAGCAGGAACTGCGCTCCCTGCAGGATGATTTGCAGGTTGCCCAGGAAGAATATTTGCTGGCCCAGGATCGCATCGAAGGGCAACGGCGGTTGGAAGCCAGGGGCTTTATCACCCCAACCGAGTTGGAAGCCGAGGAACTCAACCTCAATAAAGCCAGTAACAAAGAGGCGGAGAAGGAAACGGCGTTGAAACTATACATTCAATACACGTTTCCCAAAGATGCCGAGGAAAAGCTATCAGATTTCGAAAATGCCATCATGGGCTACCAACGTCAGATCAAGAAAAATGTGGCGGAACAAGCACAAGAGGCGGCTCGCTTCAGCTCCGCTGAGCGCAAGTTCAATCTGGAGCGGGTGAAGTTGGCGGACATCGAGGAGCAAATTGAACTGGCGACCATCCATGCCGAGCGCCCGGGGTTGGTGGTCTATGGTGCTGCCAATCAAAATTCCATGCGCTATCGCGGCAGTAACCAGGAAGCGATTCAAGAAGGCGCAACCGTGCGCGAGCGACAGTCGATTCTGACCATTCCCGATATGCGCGAGATGGCGGTGAAGGTGAATATCCATGAGTCGGCGGTACAGCGGGTGGCCGTGGGTCAGGCGGTAGCGGTATCCATAGACGCCTTTCCTGATGAGTCACTCACCGGCCGCGTGGCCAAGGTGGCGGTGGTGGCTGATTCCGCCAATGCTTTCATGAATCCGGATCTCAAGGTATATCCCACCACCATCACCATAGACGGGACCCATGACTGGCTACGCCCCGGCATGAGTGCAGAAGTAGAAATCCTGGTGGCAAGGCTAGACGATGTGGTCTACGTACCCATCCAGGCAGTGACTTACTTCGATGATAAACGGGTGGTGTATATTGCCAACGGCCGTCGTTCCCAGCGTCGTGAAGTCGAAGTCGGCGCCTTCTCCAACTCTTTTATCGTCATCACCAGAGGCTTGCGCGCAGGCGATGAAGTGTTGTTGTTACCACCACAACAGAGTCTCACCGATGTGGGGGTGTGAAGAGAAGCAGAGACTTCTTAGCTAAGTTATGACCTCGCTCGAACCAAGCCCGGCAACGGGCACTACAAACACAGCAGCCAGGGTTGGCCCCATGGGTCAGACCATCGTTGCCAGCCTCAAGGATATCCGCAAAACCTATTACATGGGGGCTCTGTCCGTGGAGGTCTTGCATGGTATCAGCCTGGATTTTTACGAGGGAGAGTACATTAGCATCATGGGCCCCAGCGGTTGCGGCAAGTCCACGCTGATGAACATTCTGGGTTGTCTGGATAAGCCCACTGCTGGTACCTATTATCTCGGTGGTGAAGACACCTCGGAAATGGATGATGATGAACTGTCGACAATTCGCGGTGCGCGCCTGGGATTCATCTTTCAATCCTATAATTTAATCCAGCAACTCAATGTGTTGGAAAACATCGAGATGCCCCTGTTCTATCAAGGATATTCAGAAGCTGACAGTCACGAGATCGCGATCGGACTGGCGCAGAGAGTAGGTCTGGATGATCGAATCGATCACAAGCCCTTCGAACTGTCCGGAGGCCAGCAACAGAGGGTTGCCATTGCCCGAGCGCTTGCGGTCGACCCCTTGATAATTTTGGCGGACGAGCCAACGGGTAATCTGGACACTAGGTCGGGTGCTGAAATTCTGGATCTATTCGATGAACTCAATCAACAGGGGAAAACCCTGATTATGATCACCCATTCCGACGAATTGGCGGAGCGTTCGCCGCGTTGGGTACGGATGCGCGACGGTATGGTAGAGAGTGATGACCGACGCAATTCCTGAGCCAGCAGCCCAGACCATGCGTCGACCCGCACGACCGAAGCATCGGTCCGGAATCAATCTCGTTCGCTTCAAGAAAACCACCCAAGTTGGGATCAAGAGTATTTACTCCCATGGATTGAGGTCCTTGTTGACGGTCCTCGGTATCGTCATCGGGGTGGCGGCCGTAATCGCCATGCTGGCAGTGAGCGAAGGTGCCAGCTTCGAGGCGCAACAACAATTTCGCGACCTGGGCGCCAATAACATTCTATTGAAGAGTGTCAAGCCTGCGGAAGTCGAGGAGAGTTCGAATCAGGGCTTTGGGCCGCCCCAGGCCATAGTCTACGGGCTGACGATCGCCGACGTGGAAACTATTCGTGATTCGATTCCCGGAATTTCCAATGTGATCGCCTCGCGCATAGTGAAGAAAAACGTATGGCATCTAGGTAATAGCATGAATACGGATGTCGTCGGTACCGCCGTTGACTACCCGACATCGCGAAACTACAATCTGCGCTCCGGGCGCTTCTTCAGCGAAACTGAAATGCGGGATCATGCCAATGTGGTGGTGCTGAGCGACGAAGTTGCGAATGTCCTTTTTCCAATCGACAACCCCTTGAGGCTATCCATAAAGATCGATAGCGACTATTACAACGTTATTGGCATCATGGAGTCGGAGGGTTTTTCCAATCTTGGCCAGAACCAGGCCGGCAGCTCCAACGCCGCCCCAAGCCGTATATTTATTCCCTTTACTTCTTCCAAGAGCCGTTTCGGAGAAACCACGACACGCCAGACTGCCGGTGGCATGGAAAGGGAAACCGTGGAGCTGCACGAGGCGATAATTCAGATCGATAACCAGGAAGGTGTCATCGAGACCGGGGAAATTATTGAACAAATTCTCGCGCGCCGGCATAAGGATGTGGACTATGCGATTGAAGTCCCCCTGGCTCTGTTAAGGCAGGCCGAGGAGAGTGCGTTGCGCGATCAGATTGTGGCCGGTGCAATTGCGGGTATTTCGTTACTGGTGGGCGGCATCGGTATCATGAATATCATGCTCGCCAGTGTGACCGAGCGCACGCGGGAAATTGGCATTCGCCGGGCGCTCGGCGCCAAGAAGAGAGATATCATCACCCAATTTCTGATCGAGGCGGTTATCCTGTCGGGAGTTGGTGGGCTCATCGGGGTGGTGCTGGGGATTGCTATTCCCTTTATTATTTCTGCTTTCTGGGGGATGACGACGATCGTGACGCCGGTGGCGCCGCTGCTGGCGTTTTCCATCTCGGCAATGATTGGTGTCGTGTTCGGCATTTATCCCTCCATGCGCGCCGCCGATATGGACCCGGTAGAAGCCCTGCGCCACGAATAAGATAGCTGACGTTGTGCTGGGTTTCCCCTGGCACTATCATCGGTGTTTGCTTGCCACCTGTTATGCGCCAATGGTCCTGTTTCGATGAATCTATCCTGTTGCAAATTTGCACTGCCACTGCTGTTACTGCTCTCGATGCCAGTGCATCATGTCAGTGCGCAGTGGCAGCGCTATGATGAAACGGCGGACTTGGCGCAACTGGCCGAGCATGAAAACGCCCGCATGCATTTTCAGCTGCTTAACTCGAAGTTGCTGGACAAGAATGACCTGTGGCAGGCGTTCATTGCGGAGTTAAGCCAATTTACCGCAAGCGATTATGAGGCGTTGAAGCCGTTAATCCTCGAACAAAGCATCAGCGCTCTGCAGCTGGCCGTGGCAGAAGGCAGCCTGAGTTATGAGGCGATAGTGACTTTCTATATTTACCGAATTCGTGAAATTGAATCAGATGACAATCGCTATATTAACGCGGTGATTTCGCTGAATCCTGAGGCCATAGCCCGCGCCCGCATGCTCGATGAATCGCGCAGTGGCGACACTAACGTCGATTCCGATTCTATTTTTGGCATGCCGGTGTTATTAAAGGACAACATCGGTTTCGATGGTCTGCCGACGACGGCAGGTGCTGTTGCCCTGCGGGAAAATATGACTGCAAATGCATTCATCACCGACCGACTGGAAGAAGAGGGAGCGATCGTCCTGGGGAAAGCCAATCTCAGCGAGTGGGCTTATTTTTTCTGCAATGATTGTCCTTCCGGATATAGCGCTTTGGGTGGTCAGACTCTGAATCCCTATGGTCGTTTCCAGTTTGGTACCGGTGGTTCCAGTTCCGGTAGTGCTGCCGCAACGGCGGCAAATTACGCCGTCGTCGCGGTAGGGTCCGAAACTTCCGGATCTATTCTGTCGCCGGCCAGCGCCAATTCGCTAGTGGGGTTGAAACCCACAACCGGCAATTTGAGTCGTACCGGTATCGTGCCTATTTCAGCCACCTTGGATACCGCAGGACCGATCGCTCGCAGCGTCGCCGATGCGGTGGTGATGTTTAATGCAATGGCTGGCTATGACCGGAATGATATGGCTATGCCTCTGATCAGCGATGATTTTTCCCTCGAATACCGTGTTATAGATTTACCGGGCAAACGACTGGGTATAGTGGAAGCACTCGCTGATAATAGTCATTACATGGCCGCTGTGCATCTGCTGGCAGGCAGTGGAGCTACAACCATCGAGCTCGAGTTTTCACCGGGCCGGGACGACCGCTTTAGCCAGTTGTTAGGCGGCGAAATGGTAAGAGACCTGGCGCTTTATCTAGATCGATTCGCTTCTTCTGCAGTCGAAATCACATCAATTTCTGTTCTGCAAGCATTTAACGAGGGCAATATGGGCCTGCGCGCCCCTTATGGTCAGGGCCTGGTAAGCATGATGTCCGAATTGAATTTATCTGTCGCCGAGCTGGAACTGATCCGGGAGGAACTACAGTCAGCTGCCAGGGCGCAACTGGATAAATTGTTTAACGACTCAGACCTGGATGTATTGCTATCGGTCAACAATCGCCACGCCAGCATCGCGGCGCTGGCGAATTATCCTGCATTAACTATCCCTATGGGCTATGAAGCGGATGGACGGCCCATAGGACTAACCCTCTTTGCCCCGCCGTATCGTGAGCAGGACCTGATCGATGTTGGCGCCAACTACGAACAACTCAGCAAGGCGCGGAAAACACCTTCGAATTACTAATAGAAAAATGGGGGGTCAGGTCTTGCGTGTTAGCGTTTGCAAGGTCGGCTATATGAATCTCACGCTAACACGCAAGACCTGACCCCCCGGGTTTTCTACCAGTAGTTCTCGGCCGTGATGTGGCCCGGCGTGCGCCGGCGGTTCTTGGTGAAGCCCCGTGCCTTCAGGGTCTCTGTACAATCTTTAACCATGTCCGGATTGCCGCAGAGCATTATCTGGGATCTTCGGGTATCTAGTTGTAGGCCCAGGGTATTTTCCAGTGAACCGTCCGCGATGGCCGCCGGAACCCGACCGGTAATGGTGCCGGAACACACTTCTCTACTGACGAAGGCCTGAAACAGAAAACGATCAGGGTATTTTTCTCTAAGACCCTGTACTAACTCCTGATAGCGCAGATCTTCTTCGGTTCGAACGGCATGCACCAGGACTATGCGCTGGAATCGTTGCCAGGCTAGCTCGGTATGAAGTATGGAGAAAAACGGAGCGACTCCGGTTCCCGTACCCAGCATCCATAGCTCATCGGCACTGGGGACCTCATCAAGCACAAAAAAGCCATTGGCTTTCTGTCTTACCCAGATAGAATCCCCGACTTTCAGTTTCACCATGGCGTTGGATAGCACGCCATCGACAGCCGTGTAGAAAAAGAACTCTATTGGTTGTTGATCAGGCGAGCTGAGATAGGAGTAGGGGCGGGCGACTCGCTTGCCACCGACATCTAGTGCCAGGCTGGTAAATTGGCCGGCGCTGAAGCTGTCGACATCGGCATCTATTTTTAGGGAGAATAAATTTTCGGTCCAGTGAATATTGTCGATTACTGTACCTTGTATCCACTTTGCCATCATCCGATACCATTTAAGCGGTCGTTAAAAACTGGAACTATTTACTGGAACTATCTGCTGGAACTATCTGCTGGAACTATGGTATGAATTTCTATAGTCTCCTAGCAAGCATAATTTGTGTTTCTGGTGAGTGAGTAGGGACGCCCGTAGTTGCAGGCGTCTCCAACTACTCCCCCAACTACTCTTGCGATGATAATAGGTGGATAACGATGCTTGGAACATGGTTTGGAATAGCGCTTTGGAAACGCATATTGGGTGCGTTGGTACTCGGTGTGATCGTTGGCATGATATGGGGGCCGGGTTCGGAAAGTATCGCCTGGGTGGGAACGCTATTTATCCGCCTGATTCGGATGGTAGTAGTGCCCTTGGTATTCGTTACCTTGA
>PCCP01000092.1 GCA_002731775.1 Gammaproteobacteria bacterium | reverse complement strand
TGGAGTTGGAGTTGGAGTTGGAGTTGGAGTTGGAGTTGGAGTTGGAGTTGGAGTTGGAGTTGGAGTTGGAGGACGAGAGGGTCGATCGCTATGTCCTATTCGACCAATTAGTTCCATAATGTCGGGGTAACCCATTAAGGAACCTCTGAATACTTAATCGGAGGGTCCCAAGCGCCAATTCCCTGCTGAATGTACTTTGCGCCAAGACAAAGGAAAATCCCTTGAATGCAGAAATCATGAGAACTACTCCGACCTTCGACACCCTCACGCGCAATCGCCGCACTGCCAGTTTTGGCCTGGCCCTGAGCGCTATCCTGTTTATCTATCTGATCAGCGCCTATGGCTGGCGCCAGAGCGCCTTGTTTCTGGTAGGCCTCGCTGCGGGCTTAATTCTGTATCACGCGGCATTTGGTTTTACCGCGGCATGGCGCGAAGTGGTCAATAGCGGTCGCGGTTCGGGTCTGCGCGCGCAAATGCTGATGCTCGGGGCAACAGTTTTGATTTTCACACCGCTTATCGCCCAGGGAGAGCTGTGGGGCGTCAACCTCCGTGGCAGCGTAGCCCCATTGAATATAGCCGTAGTATGTGGCGCCTTTATTTTCGGCCTGGGTATGCAACTGGGCGGTGGCTGTGCCTCAGGCACACTTTTTACCGCCGGCGGTGGCAGTGTTCGCATGCTGGTTACCCTCGCTGCTTTTATCGCAGGTTCTGTACTGGGCACCTGGCAATGGTCACTGTGGCAGGGTGTGCCTGGATTTGCGCCGGTTTCACTGTCGGCAAATTTTGGTGTCATTGGTGGCATCGGCCTGAGCCTGGTTTTATTCGCCTTGGTCTGGGTCGGCACCGTGTTTTATGAGAAACGCAGGCATGGATCGGTGGAGAATGATCGAAAGATTGACCGGCCATACTCCTGGTTACGCGGGCCCTGGCCACTGATAGCAGGGGCGTTAGCCCTCGCCGCAGTGAATACGGCTACGTTGATGCTGGCCGGACGACCCTGGGGCGTCACTTCCGCGTTCGCTTTGTGGGGTGCCAAGCTGGTCACGCCCCTGGGCGTCGATGTGACCCAGTGGGCCTACTGGCAGAGAACTGGTCCAAGCAATGCCCTGGATCAAAGCATATTTACTGACATCACCTCGGTGATGAACATTGGCATTATGATTGGCGCCTTGCTTGCCGCCGGGCTGGCGCGGCAATTTGCGCCTTCACTGAAGCTGCCCATGCGTTCTCTGGTGGCAGCCGTGCTAGGCGGCCTGTTGCTCGGTTACGGTGCGAGAATCGCCTTTGGTTGTAACATCGGCGCCTATTTCGGCGGCATCGCCTCCACCAGCCTGCACGGTTGGCTGTGGTTCGCCGCGGCATTTCTGGGCAGCACCCTGGGGACTCGAATGCGGCCGTTTTTTGGCTTGAGTTGAGCCCGGCTACGGCAAATTATTCTCTTCATTGAGATCGAATAATTGCAGCATCAGCCAGGGGACTTCCTCGGCGTACTCGCTGCAAGTATTTAGAGCCGTGTGAGCAACCACCAGCTCAGGAGAAACCAGCAGGAGAAAAACACCATCGGCTTTGACCGCAATATTCAGCTGGAAACGCGGATCCGTCATGTAGGCGGCAAGCAAAGATGAGTCAGACCCTGACGAATATAGTCCGGGGTGGCTGTCAAAGCGAAAATAAAAGACCCAGAGCATCACCGCATTATTCAGAGGCGGCCTGGCAGACACTTCCTATAAGTTAAATTCAATTCCCTGGGCCAACGGCAGTTGTTTCGAATAATTAATGGTCGAGGTGGCCCTGCGCATATACGCCTTCCACGCATCGGAGCCAGATTCCCGGCCGCCGCCGGTTTCCTTTTCACCACCAAAGGCGCCCCCAATTTCGGCCCCGCTGGTGCCGATATTCACGTTGGCAATACCACAGTCGCTACCTGCAGCAGAGAGAAACAATTCCGCTTCCCTGATGTCATTACTAAAGATGGCCGAGGACAACCCCTGGGGCACGTCATTATGTTGCCTGATGGCCTCTTCAAGTAGTTTGAAGGCATATACATAGAGTATGGGTGCAAAGGTTTCTTTTTGCACCGTATTGTCCGCAGCTGGCATTTCCACCAGCGCAGGATTGACATAGAAGGCTTGCGGATACTCGTCGCCGAGAACACGTTCACCCCCTATCACCTTAGCCCCAACGGCAGACAGGGTTTGCTGCATCGATTCATAGGCACCAGCATCGATCAGAGGACCCACCAGGGTCTGGGCATCCATTGGATTACCGACGCGGATCCTGGCGTAAGCCTGCTTAAGTGCACCCACCAGGGCCTCGTATATATCTTCGTGTACAAACAGTCTGCGGGTCGAAGTGCAACGCTGCCCTGCAGTACCCACGGCACCAAATAAAATGGCCCGAACCGCCATAACCAGATCGGCCGATGGGCAGACGATAATGGCATTATTCCCCCCCAACTCCAGCAGCGAGCGGCCAAAGCGCGCGGCTACCACAGGGCCAACCTTGCGGCCCATGGCGGTGCTGCCGGTGGCGCTGATCAGTGCCATACGCTTGTCTGCTACCAGCTGTACGCCGGTTTCAACAGCGCCGATGATGAGCTGAGACAGCCCGTCAGGAACATCATCCAATTTCGCCATTGCTTGTTCAAACAGGTGTTGGCAGGCGATCGCCGTTATCGGGGTCTTGTCGGAGGGTTTCCAGATTACACTGTCGCCACAGACGACTGCCAGTGCCGTATTCCAGCACCATACCGCGACCGGAAAGTTGAAGGCGGATATCACCCCCACCGGACCGATAGGGTGCCAGGTCTCCGCCATGCGGTGACCCGGTCGCTCGGAGGCGATAGTCAAACCATAGAGCTGACGGGACAGGCCCACGGCAAAGTCGCAAATATCGATCATTTCCTGAACTTCACCCAGAGCCTCCTGGTAAATCTTGCCGCATTCCATAGTCACCAGAGCGCCGAGGGTCTGCTTATGTTCCCTGAGCTTGTTGCCGAACACACGAATTAACTCGCCGCGCCGCGGAGCGGGTACGGTTTTCCATTGTTCGTAAGCCTGCACCGACTGAGCAATTGCCGAATCGACCGCTGCCGCGGAAGAAGTTTTGACTTGCCCTAACGGCAAACCGTCGACAGGACTGCTTACGATCAGATCTCCTGTCTGAATAACTTTTTCGTCCACACCAATCTGCTTGAGTAGATCCGTTGCAAGCTGCGAACGGTCTGCACCTTTGTTAGAACTGTCAAGTTTGTTCATCGTCCTACTACTCCCGAGACGGCGTTATGTTGTTCAGCTACCTGCTGGTAGTAACAGCCAAATCTGTTGGCAAGGAAATCGCCCAAGGCAATCTGTTCCTGTTTTATAAAACCCGATTGTGAAATCTTACCCTCACACAGGAGATCCAGCATGGTACAAATGCCAGCGGCGGTAGTTATCTGGATTGCGCTACACAGCTGTCCGTTTATTTCCCTGCTATAGATCTTATTGGCATAGGTTTCCTGTAATAAACGCCCCTTTTTCTTGCCACTGACAGAGACGAATACCAACACCACATCCTGGAAGGTCACCGGTACTGCGTGCTCCAATATATCCTTGAGTACGTCCCTACGATCCGCTAAGCGTAAATCATGTAGCAGGGTCTTCATGATATCCCTGTGACCCGGATAACGAATGGTTTGATAGCTGAGGTTCCGGACCTTGCCCTGAAGGGTTTCACTGAGCGTTCCCAGGCCGCCGGAGGTGTTAAAAGATTCATAGGTTATTCCGTCCAGAGAAAATTCTTCGCGCTGCTCCAGCGGCGGAACTTCCGTTACCTCACCGTTGACTATGGCGATACAGGGCTCGCAATACTCGTTGATCACCCCGTCCGTGCTCCAGGTGAGATTGTAAGTCAGGGAGTTGGTGGGATACTCCGGCAGCGCGCCCACGCGCATACTAACGGTGTCGAGGAAGTCGAAATGTTGGGCGATATCGTTGGCAACAATCGAGATGAAGCCCGGCGCCAGACCGCACTGGGGAATAAACGCAGTTTTGGCATGTTCTGCCAATTCTTTTACGCTGCGGGTGCTGGCAATATCTTCCGTGAGGTCCAGGTAATGGACTTTGGCCCGAGCGGCGGCGCGAGCAATATCGACGGTGAGGTAATAGGGGCAGGCGCTGAGTACGGCGAAATGCCCGTCCAGCTGCGCTGACAGGGCCTCGATGTCGCTCACGTCCAGGCAACACTTGCGGAGCCCGGGCCGATCTGGAATTTGATCCAACTGTTTTTGCGACGCATCAATCAGGGTAAGTTCGTAATCACCGCAGCCAACCAGTAAGTTACAAATCATTTCTCCGATCTTGCCGCCGCCAACCAATACTATCTGGGTCATGATGTATCTCCAAATCCGATCACTCAAGTATCGTTCGCTTTTCTGTCAAAATAAATAGTCATTTTCAACATAATTACGTATAATTTATTCAATATAACGATCATTATCACCAATATGGATAAGATAGACAAAAATCTGCTTGCCCTGCTCCGGATCAATGCGCGCCTGTCTACGTCTGAACTAGCCCGCCGACTCGGCATCTCCCGCTCCACTGTGCAGAGCCGGCTAAAACGCCTGGAAAACCGGAAGGTGATCTCGGCTTATACGGTGCAATATGGTAGAGAATACGAAGCTAAGTTGATTCGGGCCCATGTATTGCTGCAAGTGTCGCAAAAACTGACCGGCAAGGCTTATGTCATCCTTAAGAAAATGCCTGAGATAACATCCCTCTATGCGATTAGTGGTGAGTACGATCTGATTGCAATAGTCACGGCAGAATCTACGGAGGAGTTGAGTAGACTGCTGGATGATATAGCAAACCTGGCAGGCATCGAGAGAACAAACTCATCGGTGATTCTTGAAACCAAATTTGCCCGCGGAATGTCCTATTACCAGGACTAAAACTGCCTGAGACGGCAACAGCTTCAGGATAGCTAAGCCACTGCTGTCTCCAGCGGGCTGTCCCGCACATCTCGGCCAGCCACAACCGATACCCTGCACCAGTGAAGTATATGCTTGGTGAGATTCAGCAGCTTCTGAATTTACCTGGGCGCCCCAAGTATTTTCACTCCAGCACTCCCTTATCTAGTGAGTTCAATCCAGTCGGCTTGTTAGCGCCGGTATTGGCCTGGTTTCCAATAGGTTGCAAGAGGCCGCCTCGACGGATATAAAAGTGCCTGATTACTAGCGCACAGATCACCTAGAAGATAAGAAAGTGAGCCCCTATCCAAAACCGAAGCACTCATTAATAGAAATTTCTGGTTTCTTGAGCTAATTCGCAATTGGTATATTTGTGACCTAAGCTTAGTCTAATCCACGTTTTCAAAAGAGGATTGATATCTGACTGACACAAAACAAGGAGGTTAAAATGAGGGAACTTACCGAAACTGAAATAAGTCAAATAAGTGGCGGCTCAGTTGGCCAGTCTGCCGCAGAAGGCGGAGGTTACGGATCAATATTAGGCGCCATGGTGACTAACAGCATTAGCGGTGCAATCAGAGGCGGCGCCTTTGGAGCAGTCCTTGGGGCCTCATATGGATTGGGTTACGCAGTAGGCACATGTGCTTATGAACACTTATCCTGATCACGCAACAGGAGCGGGAATTTGACTCCAAAAATTGCCTCCAGGTTGTTATTTGGTTTCTGGTTAGTAGCTCTCATAATTGCTATTTGGCATACGTTTTTTGAGCAAAAAATAGTAGGGGCTTTAATAGGCATTTCATCAGCATTTACGATGTATTATCTATTAAGAAATCCGCAACTACTTATGGCCAAGACCTTCGACGAATTCGGAGATCTCTACGATGAGTCCAGAGACAAGAAGTATTTGTGGGGTTACCCAGGCTATCAAGCAGTGATGCTGGCTGCAGTGCTGTATATATTTCTCGTCTGAAGCCGATAATTTCGACCTCGAGCGGTCAATTGCTGCGCTTATCAAGAACACTGACCCGGTGGATTGTTTCCATTGCAGCTTCTGCGATTAAGCAGGTGGCGCAGCTCCCGCACAAGTACTTTCCGAATTATTGGCAAAGCGGTGCCAGGAAAGATTGTGATGAGTTATGCTGATCACCAACTGACAGCTATTGCCCGACGCTGCACATGTACAAGCGCGGGGCCAGGTAGAGGACATCATCATGAAGCGAAAAACCAGTCAGCGAAGCTCACGCCGAAGTTTTAGCAAAGCCCTGATAGTGGCCGGATTCAGCTTGGGCTTCAACCCGGGATTTTTTCGCTCAACAACCCGCGCACAAACCAGCGAGCCGCTGAAGATAGGCATTATTGGATCTGGACGAATCGGCGGCGCCGTTGGCTTGCGCTGGGCCGAGGCAGGACATCAGCTCTTGTTTTCTTCACGAAATCCGGATGCATTGACGGATTTGGTGAACCAGGCGGGAGCCAGTGCGAGCGCAGGATATCCCGCGGACGCTGCCACCTTCGGTGATATTGTCTTCATCGCCGTCCCCTACGCCGCCCTGCCGCAGGTCGGTCGAGATTTTTCCCCGCTGATGCAAGACAAGATTGTTATCGAATGTGGAAATCCCGTACCAGAACGAGATGGTCCCATGGCTAACGATGCCATTGCCAAGGGTACCGGAGTCGCCTCGGCGGAATTTTTACCCGGGGTCAGGCTGGTTCGAGCGTTTAACGCAGTGAGCTTCGTTGCCGTAAACAGAGAAGCACATCGTGATGGCGAATTAATGGGTATCCCCATCGCGGGTGATGATGCGGAGGCTGTAACAGTTACTGCACGCCTGATCGTGGACGCCGGCTTCGACCCGGTTTTCGTCGGTGGCCTGGAGCGCGCACGAGATTTCGATCGAGGCACCAACGTGTACGTTAAGGGGATGACCGCGAATCAGATACGGGAAACCCTGGGCATCTAATTGCCGACTGAGCCATCAGGTATAAACGCATTTTCTCTTTAGCAAACTAATTGATGAAGCTCAATGAACTAATATCTAGCATTGGACAAGTCATTCCAACAGACCTGGTTGCGAGTTAGTATCGCAGCATTGTTTCCCCGTGCTGACGGAGAAACCCTCATGACCAACCTAAATCAAAAGCTCAATCCCGCCTTAATCATTTCCTTGTTCGTCGCCAACTGCCTGGCAATAACAAACCCTGCTGCAGTAACCATAAGCGGGGAGGTTTCTGGAACCATGGTCCAGAGGCAGGAGCCTGGGTTAGCGCTGAGACAGATGCACTCGACACCAATTTCATAAAAATTGCTGTTACCGATAGTGACAGTAAATTCCTGTTGCCGGAGTTGCCGGAGGTAAATTACCGGGTGTGGGTGCGCGGCTATGGTTTAAAGGACTCGAACACTGTGCAGGCAGAGACGGGAGCATAAATTCGAAGCCCCGCGCACCATCCGTGCCAGCCCTCTAAGCTACGAGGTAAATGGCAAGCAGTAGGTCACGGTAGTGGCAACGAATACGGTCATCACTCTGGCGCTCCCGGACTGAGCAGGGCCAGACCGGACATTTGAGCTTTCTTAAAAATCAGGTTTGCGTCTGATTCTACCTTTCTTGCAGACCGCGTTCCTGCACCCGCGCGCCACTCAGACGGCTATCCATGGCGTAATTTCCTTCGTGGCATGCATATTCGTACTGCCGGTATTCGTTGTCCAGCTTGTACGGGAATGCCACAGTCCACGGGGCAGTGTAGGTAGCGGGGTCATCGACGGTGAGGGTGTAACGCAGGGTGTTCTCATCGACAAATGTGAATGTTTCCACCATCTTCCTGCCTGCGTGCTGGGGTGCGTTGCCTGGACCACCGGTGCCTGGCGCACGCATATTGGGAACATACTTGAAGTTTGTGGATTCGATAATCAGGGTATTGCCCTCCCAATGCCCCCTTGGGTCACCCTCCCACTGCGTGATTCTCTCATCCAGGTGCGGACCCGCGTCGATACGAATGATGCGGGCGTTATGGATCATCTCGCTGTGAATCATCACGTAGCCTGGTGACTGCACAATCAGCTTTCCATTGTTATAAGCAGTCGGCATCATCATTCCAAACACGCCCCGCGACAGGCAGCGATCACCTGACTCTACAGTGGCGGCGGAATCGTGTTCGTGGGTGGCATTATAGGCACGAGCCAGCTTGGCCCCTTCGGTCAATGCTGGCCTGCGACCGTTCGGAGGATCGACTATGAGCGCTGGGGCATCAACCACGGTGTCTTTCCAAAACCAGTCGAACCAGTAGTTTTCATAGGCGCCCACGCCCTTACTGTTCTCAAACCCGGTCCAGACGGCGCCCTTCCTGGCACTGTCTCGGCCGTGGATGAATTCAGTGATTTCTTCCTGGCTTGGCACCCGTCCCTGAAACTGATCAGGCAGCTCGAGCGGAGTAGCCGTGGCCCCGACATTGTTCCACATCCCCGTGATATCGGGCTGGCCATCGGAAAGTATATTCGGATTCCAGTCGGATTGTGCGTTCACAGATGTTGCAAGAGAAATTGTGAGGGCGATTGCAATCACAAACTTAACTGAGACCAACGTGAAATTAGCTGACTTAATGCCCATTTTTTCACCTCCGTTATGACCCATGGCAGGATAATAGCACAATAGTTCAATTATGATTTCCCCTACGTAATTTCATCTCCAGTCCCACGTTAATTTTGACGATTTTCGGTCCGGAATCGATGCAGGGTCGAACGCTTATCCTCAGGGCTATTAGAGAAGATAGCTGACTGCCTGCTATCAAGTTCAAAGTAGAAAGGGTCCAAACCAATATGACACTGCTGGCGAGCGTAGCGGTGACTTTAATCTGGTGATCGCGGGTGCTCGTTTGCAGGTCAAATAGATCAAAGGGGTCAGAGTAATTTGATTTACACTGTTTCCTTTCTGAGCCTGGTAACTGAAAATCAAATTACTCTGCCCCCTTTGATCCTTTCCAGTGAAGCAAAAAAAAT
>PCCP01000091.1 GCA_002731775.1 Gammaproteobacteria bacterium | reverse complement strand
TGTAGCCCTTGGCAAGAAGTGTAACGCCGCAAATGAATGCTTCAGGACCCGCCTGAAAGCCTGAGCATCACTATATTATTCAGATGTGCCCAAGAGTCTAATGCCGCTGGCCGGGATTCTGTCCCAATTCGGCACGCATTGCAGTAATAGTCTCAGAATAGTCCTTGCTGTTAAAAATAGCCGAGCCTGCCACAAACATATCGGCACCGGCATCGGCGATTTCCCGAATATTATCGATACCAACTCCACCGTCGACTTCTAGGCGGATGGGATAACCACTGTCGTCAATGAGTGTGCGCACCTGCTCCAGTTTTTTGAGCGTGGAAGCAATGAATTTTTGACCGCCGAAACCTGGGTTTACCGACATCAGGAGGATGACATCAAGCTTATCCATGAGAAATTCGAGACTATTCAGGGGGCTCGCTGGATTGAAAACCAGTCCTGACTTGCAGCCCTGATCCCGCACCAGTTGCAGCGAACGATCGACATGTGCTGTGGCCTCGGGGTGAAAACTTATATAGCTGGCACCGGCCTTGGCGAAATCCAGTATCAACTGATCCACTGGTGAGACCATGAGGTGAACGTCGATGGGCGCAGTTATTTTGTGCTTGCGCAGTGCTTCGCAAACCATTGGCCCAATAGTCAAATTCGGCACATAGTGATTATCCATGACATCAAAGTGGATCACGTCGGCCCCGGCATCGAGTACAGCGTTGACTTCGTCGCCAAGCCTGGCGAAATTCGCGGACAGTATAGAGGGGGCGATTAGATAATCTTTCATTAGACAGGTCCGATGTGATCGTTGCGGGGCATTTTACAGAGATTCATGGGGCTTGTCGTGGGGAGAACTACCGGAGAGAATGCGCTGGATGAGAGGCCCCTATTGTCTCAGAGGTTTGCACCCCTCCGGGGTGCCCTCACTCGGTCGTGAGCCCAAAGGACGCTCTCCCTAGGTCACTCGATGCAGCGCCTTAATTGCTGAGTCAAAAGAGGCCTCTAACCCAGCGCTCGCAATTCCTACTTAGTTTAGTGACACCAGTACCATGGACTTCCTATGGTCGGAAATGCAGTGATTTGAAGTGATGGCGGGCTACACGCGAATTTTCCTGAATCCGCAAATAGTTTCGTAGGCGCTGCGAATTGCGAGGAATTTTTCCTGGGCTTGTTGAGTCGCTTCTGCCGATAAATTTCGCACCAGCTTGTCGGGGTGGTATCGGGACATGAGCTTCAAGTAGGCTTGACGAATTTCGCCGTCGGCAACTCTGGGTTGCAGTTGCAGCACCATGTAAGCATTGCGCAGTGAATTTGGCCGCTGCGTCAGTTTATTATCGGAAGATGCAAGTACTTCGGCACAGACCGCAAGCAATTCAGTTTTATCGTAGCCCAGTGTTTCTGCGATGTCTCGCAGCAACATTTTTTCTCTTAGCCGCATTTCGCCCTTGGCATAGGCGTTGCGGCACTGGATCTGCAGGAACAGATGAGACAGCTCGCTACGGGTGCCGATGGCACCGACCAATCGCTTTACCATCTGCACAACATCGGTGGTCGCCTGCTTACCCCGGTCGAAATAACCAATAGCGCGTTGACGTCTCATGCCATCGAGACCCATCTTCTTCATGATAGAGCTGGCAAACTCCACTTCGGCCTCGGTCACCAGACCATCCAGTTTCGCCACCCGGCCCATCACGGCAAACATGGCTGACGTAAGTAGTGCTTCGGTACGCCCCCCAGCTGGGGCTCCAGCGGGGGAGGGGGACATGGCTGCAATTGAACTTCCTTGCAGCCGTGTTAGCATGGCTTTCTGGTAAGACCGGTTTCTGAGAAATCCTAGCATCGGCTATTCTCCTGCCGCTGCGCTCGCCAGCGCATTCACTTTAAGCAGCCTTTCTGGTGTACCGATGTCCAACCACAGACCGGGATGAATTACACCGCTTACCCGGTTTTCTGCCATCGCCGCCTGCAATAGTGGCACCACAGAAAGCGGTTCGATAGAAAGCCCGGTGAACAATTTTTTATGCAGCACGCTGATACCACTAAAGGTCAGCTTTTGATCACGGGTGCTGTGGTCTTCATGCACTCTGCCTACGTCATCGATATAGAAATCACCGTAGGGGTTGTGGTCAGCATCATCTACCAGTACCAAGTGAGCGAGACGATCTTTGCCGTCGACGGCCTGTAAACGGGAAAACTCAAAATCCGTCCAGATATCTGCATTGACGACGATGAAACTGTCGTCTTGTAACTGCGACAGGGATTTGATGATGCCCCCCGCGGTATCCAAACGAGTGGTTTCCCTGGAATAGGAAATTTCCACTCCGAAGCGCTTGCCGTCACCGACGGCAGCCTCGATCATATCGCCCAGGTAGAAGTGATTGATGACGATGCCAGACACACCCGCAGCCACCAGCTTCTCAATCTGATGCTCAATCAGTGGCTTGCCCCGAACTTTCAGGAGCGGCTTGGGGAGATTGGCAGTGAGGGGCCGCATTCGCTTCCCCAGCCCGGCCGCCAGAATCATTGCGCGCATTTATTATTCCTGAGGCTGTTTTGTTACCGCTACGGGTAATACTTTTTGCGTAAACCAGTTCCGAAAATGTGTCAACTCAGGGTACTGCTGGCTTACATCTAAAAAATACTGGATAACCAGAGGAATATCGGCCAGATACTGGGGTTTTTGATCCCTGATGTATAATCGGGAAAAGATACCCATTACCTTCAGATTGCGCTGCAGGCCCATGAGGTCAAGGTCTCGGAGGAATTGCTGGGGGGAAATATCGCCGATAACCGCCTTGGTATGCGCTTGGTTTAAATAGTATTGCGCCCATTCCCTGACCCGCTCGGCTGGCCATTGGATATAGCAGTCCCGCAGCAATGAAACCAGGTCGTAGGTATAAGGACCGGCGACGGCATCCTGAAAGTCGATCACTCCAGGCCCGGTGTCCCCAGCGAAGACTTCCGCATCGAGCAACATCAAATTGCGAGAATGATAATCGCGATGCACTGCGGCCACTGTCTGCCCTAACGCAGCGTCTTCCAGAAAGGTAAATGTGCGTGCAATGAGCTCCCTGTCGCCATTACTTAATCGCAAGCACAGCCACTCCTCACAATACCACGTCTGGAAAAGCATCATCTCATCATGCAGCTTCTCTCGATCATAAGGGTCAAGTCTCTCACATTCAACGCCGCTCTGAAGTTTTATCAGCGTATCTATCGCTTGCCGGTATAAATCAGCAGCTGCCTCGGTAGAATCTTGTTCTTGCAGGCGTAAAAGATGATGAAAATACAGCTGGTCACCAAAGTCATCGAGCAGCATGAAGCCTCGTTTGTGGTCTACGCACAGGACTGTGGGAGTCCTCACCCCAGCTTCACGAAACAGGCTCGATATGCGAACGAATGCCTCGCAGTCTTCATTTGACGGCGGTGCATCCACGGCAATAAAGCTGCGCTGTCCCAGGCGGGCGCGGAAATAACGCCGAAAACTGGCGTCACCACTAACTGGCTCCAGCCCAACCGGGCTTTGCGTAGCGGGTATTAACTGATCCAGGGCGGCATTTGTCCACTGGGTTAATGCTTGTAACCGTGCGTCGTCCATATGCGATAATTAGCGGTCCCTATTCCACTTCCTTCCCATTGTCCGATTCCTTTGTCCAGAGCAATGAATTATTATGCCCTTGCTGTCAGTACAGCCACAATCTTACAATTCAATCAGTTAGTCGGTTCCGGATTCGATTTGTTTAAGATCACATTCACAAGAATTACTGAGTTTCCATCCGATCCACTTTCCCATGTCGTCTAAGAAGCGCCTTCGCCGTTCACAACTTCTTCTGCTTATCTCAGCTGGACTGATGATGCTATCAATTTCACCGGCATCATTCGCCCAGCTGCCCCAGACCACCTGTCGTGCCAACGCCGCCGGTGATGGCTGGATTTGTGAGACCACCGCAGCAGGTGCTGTGGCCAGTCCGAGACCGGCGTCCCAGCGTGGTGGTATTGGTCGGGCGGAATCCGCGAGCCCACCAGTGGCCAGTCCTGGGTCGGCAGAACCAGCACCGGAGACCGAAACAGTAGTCGAGTCCGGCCCCGACCAGCCTTCAGTCAGCGCAGACCCCGATACCACGACGGCAACTGACAATCGAGATGCAGGCGAAGATGCTGCTGGCGCCAAACCTGCGCCGATGGAGTTGGCTTCGGGCGCTTTTGCTGCCGGGGACGACCTCGACTGGGTGCCGCGGGAGGCGATGAGCGAGGCCCAACTGGAGGCCTTACTACCCAATTGCTGTGGCGCTTTCGTGGACCCCAGCGGCATTGGGAGGAATCCTGAGAATAATCCGGAAAACGCAGAAACTCTCTTCCGCACCAGCACCGGCATTCGACAGATGTCTACCAACCTGATCACAGTAGATGGCGATATCGTTGTACAGCAAGGCTATCGCCGCGTACAGAACAATAATACCACCACCATCGATCGGGCTGAAAACACGGTGCTGATGCAAGGAAATGTGGTGTTTCGTGAACCAGACTTGCTGCTTCGCGGTAGATCGGCCTTTATCAACAATGACGAAGGCATCAGCCGAATTGAAAACGCCCAGTACGTAATACACGATCTTGGCATCCACGGTACCGCAGGCAGCATCGTCTACACCAGTGAGTCTGGCCTGGTAAGCATAGAAAATGGCGAATTCAGTCGCTGTGAACCGGACAATAGCTTCTGGCATATCGAGGCCGCAAGTATCGTGCTGGACCAGGAGCGAGGCCGTGGTTACGCCCGATCTGCCCGCCTCGAGATCAAGAACGTACCGGTGTTTTACTATCCTTTTACCCTGCAGTTTCCGCTGGGCGACGCGCGCATCTCCGGTTTTCTGGCGCCCAGTACCGGCTCCACCCGTAGCGGCGGCTTTGACTTCGAACTTCCTTATTACCTCAATCTGGCACCAAATTACGACGCCACCATATCACCCAGAATCATCTCCGACCGAGGCATCCTCAGCAGCACTGAATTTCGTTACCTGTCCCGGCGTTCCATGAATACACTGAACATGTCCTTTCTTGGTAGCGACGACCTGTTCGATCCCGCGACCGTGAATGTCCCCGGCTCCGACTCACCGGCGACCGAAAATCGCTGGTTTCTTGGCTATGAACATTTCGCTAACTTTGGACGCAACTGGAGTACCTTTGTTGACTACAATGCGGTAAGCGATGAAGATTATTTCTACGATCTCGGCAGTAATGGTCTTAATGCCACCAGTCGCACGCACCTTAATCGGCTGGGCCGGCTCAATTTCCGCTCCGACTACCTGCGTGGAAATATCAAGGTACAGCGGGTCCAGATCATAGATCCATTATTTAAAGAGGGCGGATTGGCAACTCCTTATGACCGCCTGCCACAGCTAAACTTCGAGTCGGATGCTTATCTCGCCGGCGGTTTCCGGGTAGGCCTGAGCGGGCAAATTACTGCCTTTGACAGAAACCTCGATGAAGCTCTGTTTAGCCAGACCCGAATCGACAATGGCGCACTGGTGACCGGTGAGAGGGTCAATCTGGAGCCGGCCATACGCTGGTCATTGGAGGCGCCTGGCTGGTTTCTGCGCGCCGATGCGAAGTACGTGTACAGTGCATACAAGCTGCAGGATCAGCCCATTGACAGCGTCGATGATCCGGATTTCGGCATCGGCGTTTACAGCTTCGATAGCGGTCTAATCTTCGAACGCTCGCTGTCCCGTGCTTATACGCAGACATTGGAGCCAAGAGTGTTTTATCTGCTCAGTGAATTTGAAGACCAGGATCAGTTACCACTATTTGATACCTCTGAACTGAATTTTAGCTTCAGTCAGCTTTTCCGTGACGACCGTTTCAGCGGCGGTGACCGGGTAGCGGATGCCGATCAGCTCAGCATTGCAGTGACCAGCCGGATACTCGATGCTCTCGGCAAAGAACGGGCACGAGTCAGTGTCGGTCAGATTATATATTTCGAAGACCGTCGGGTGACCATGAGAAGCCCCTCTCAAACTTTCACTCCTCGTTATTCCACGCTCTCCACCAGTTCAGCCCTCGCTGCAGAATTTGCCTATTCCTTCTCCGATAGTTGGCAACTGAATGCAGACGTACAGTGGAACCAGGATTCACAGGAAGTCGAAGAAGGAAGTCTCGCGCTGCGCTATCACAGAGATGCCAACCACCTGCTCAACCTGAGTTACCGCTTCCGCGGTCTTGCCTTGAATCCGAATCTGCCTGTTTTTAACGCCGGCATTGACACCCGCATTAAACAGACCGACCTTTCCGGCGTCTGGCCCTTGAGTAAAAATTGGAAATTATTGGGCCGTTGGAACTATGATCACAGTAATTCCCGAAATCTGGAGAGTTTTGCCGGCATCGAATACAGCAATTGCTGTGCAACAATTCGCCTGATTGGCAGGGAATGGGTTGACGAAGACGAATTGTTTCTTCCTAATATCGAACCCAATCGAGGAATTTTTGTCCAATTTACCCTAATTGGGCTGGGAAATATTACCGGAGCTAATGTCAGCAGCCTGTTAAGAGATGGTATTTGGGGGTTTAGAGAAGCATATTATGAATAGTTTCAATATAAGCAATCGGCGCCCGACCAGTGCCGGCAGGACTACTGTGCCGGGACGACTTGGTGTGTGGCTGGCATTAGTCAGCCTAAGTCTTGGCCTGGTGGTATTGGGTGAAACCGCCCTCGCCCAACGTGTTCAGCTGGACCGGGTTATTGCCATCGTCGACGACGATGTGGTGCTGCAGAGTGAACTGGACGCGCGCGTGATTGAGATCACACAATCGGCTGCCCGTGCCAACCAACCCCTGCCCTCAAACGAAGAACTCCGTTCCGATGTGCTGGATGCCCTGGTTATCGAAAATATACAAATGCAACTGGCCGAGCGCATTAGCATTCGCTTCGATGACGATACTATTAATCGCATCCTTGGCAATATGGCGGCAAACAACAATATGAGTTTCGATAAATACGTCTCCCTGCTGGAAGAGAATGGCGTTTACTTGCTGACACGGGAACAGGTTCGGAAGCAGATGACCGTGCAGGAATTGCAACGGGGCATGGTCAATCGTCGCATCACCATCACCGATCAGGAAATTGAAAATTTCCTCAATTCTGAAATGGGCAAGGAAGCAATCGCAGCCACCTATTTCATCGACCACATTCTCATCGCCTCCGGCGCTGAAGATACTCCCGAAGTTAAATCCAGCAAACTGAAATATGCAGCTGACCTTGCACTGCGCATAATCGAAGGTGAGGATTTTCTCGCTGCCCGTAGCGCCGCCAGCTCCGCAGGCAGATATCAAGTCAGTGGCACCGAATTTGGCTGGAGGAAGGCCAACGAACTACCGCAACTGTTCACTGACATCGTTACCGAGATGACACTCGGCGAGATCGAGGGGCCGATTGAAGCAGGCAATGGATACCATATCATTCGCCTGGCCGGCAAGGAGGGCGGCACCGATCAAATGGTCAGTCAGACCAATCTGCGGCACATCATGTTGGTAGCGAACGAAATTCGCACCGACGAGCAGACCCGGGCTGCCATAGAAGAGCTACGCCAGAAAATTGTAGCCGGTGACAACTTTGCAACCCTGGCGAGACAGAATTCAGATGACGCGTCCTCGGTGGTTGGCGGTGGTGATCTGGACTGGATAAACGATGGCGGTATGCCGCCAGAGATGCAGGCAGTAGTAGACACCATGGAAATCGGTGAACTGAGTGAACCTTTCAAGACCGAAACCGGATGGCACATAACCGAAGTACTGGGCCGTAGAATTCAGGATCTGAGCCGGGACTATACTCATAACCAGGCTGAAAACGCGCTTCGCGATCGCAAATTCGACCTTGAGCTGGAGAACTGGCTAATCGAGATCCGGGAAAAAGCTTTCGTTGAACTGATCGATTAAAAACTCACCGGGACCTGTGATGTGACCTACCGCATTGCTCTAACACCCGGCGAACCGGCCGGTATTGGACCGGACCTATGTGTCCAGTTGGCACAGCAGCCCCCGCCCGAAGTCGAGCTGGTTGTTGTTGCCGATCCGGCCTTGCTCAGCCGCCGCGCGAAACTGCTCGGTTATCCCCTGACTCTCAATCAGTTCGACCCATCTACCGCGCCCAGCGCCAGCCGTGCGGGTGAACTGACCGTGTTGCCAGTGGATCTCGCTGCTGCCGTCCGCGTCGGCAAACTTGATCCTGCCAATGCTGAGTACGTGTTGAATACCTTAAGCACCGCCGTGGACTCCACCCTGGCGCACGAAGTGGATGCCATGGTAACGGGCCCGGTGCAAAAATCTCTCATCAACGAAGCGGGGCTTAAATTTACCGGGCATACAGAATTTCTGGCAGATTATTGCCAGCGGAAACTGACGGTCATGATGCTGGCCACGACGGGTCTGAGAGTAGCACTGGTGACAACCCACCTGCCACTGGCCGCGGTGCCGGGCGCAATTACCCAAGAACTACTGGCCGACGTCATTTCAATTCTTCACCAGGACCTCAAGCTGAAATTTGGTCTGGAGAAGCCACGAATACTGGTTTGTGGGCTCAACCCCCACGCCGGCGAAGCGGGTCACATTGGGCGGGAAGAGATTGAAATAATCGAGCCGGTGCTGGCAATGAAGCGACAACAGGGGCTCGATGTCGTTGGCCCACTACCCGCCGATACCCTGTTTACCGCGAAATACCTCGATGACGCCGATGCGGTGCTGGCGATGTACCACGACCAGGGCTTGCCGGTACTGAAGTACAAGGGATTCGGCAACTCCAGCAATATTACACTGGGATTACCAATTATCCGCACTTCTGTGGATCACGGTACGGCGTTGGATCTGGCGGGGTCTGGCAGGGCTGATAGCGGTAGTCTCTACAATGCAATCGCCGTTGCTACCGAGATGATCGAACATTGGAAATCAAACTAAAAGCGGCTTATGAATTCTGGCAAGGTAAAAAACTCCCCCGATGTGGTCTTGAACAACGGCAGGCAACACCGACCGCGAAAGCGATTCGGCCAAAACTTCCTCCACGATCGAGGCATTATCGAGCGCATTATTCAGTCAATAAAGCCGCAAGTCGGAGAGCATTTATTGGAAATTGGTCCCGGCCAGGGGGCGCTAACTGAATACCTGGCCGCTGCCAATGTCAAACTGGATTGCGTGGAACTGGACCGGGATCTGGCTAGGTTTCTCGATAATCTTTACGGCAGCACGCCGGGATTCACAATCTACCAGGAAGATATTCTCAAGTTTGATCTGGATAAACTTGAAGCCGATAAACATAGCTTACGGGTTATTGGTAATCTGCCGTACAATATTTCAACACCGGTGTTATTTTATTTGCTTAAAAATCATGCCCTGATCCAGGATATGACGTTCATGCTGCAGTTGGAAGTGGTGCAACGACTTGCTGCCCAGGTGGGAGAGAAGAACTACGGTCGCCTGGGATTGATGCTGCAATATTTCTGTACAGTCGAACATCTGTTCGATGTGCCCGCATCAGCATTTTCGCCGCAGCCCAAGGTCAGTTCGGCGGTGGTTCGACTTACTCCCCATGAAAAACTCCCGCTGCCGGCACGCAGCGTAGAAAATTTGCAGATCGTGATTCGAACCGCCTTCAGTCAACGCCGCAAGACCCTGAAGAACAGCCTGAAGTCGATAATTTCGGAACAGACGCTCAAGGAGTTGCCGCTGGATATCAGCTTGCGGCCGGAAAATCTTAGTCTCGCCGATTATGTCTTAATCAGCGACACCTTCCCATTAACACCAAAGGCACTATGAACAACTACGTCATCGGCGACATCCAGGGCTGTTACAAGCCATTGAGAAAACTTTTGAAGAAGGTTCGCTTCTCCCCTAACCGGGACAAACTATGGTGTGTTGGTGACCTGGTTAACCGCGGTCCGAATTCACTGGACACGCTGCGCTTTCTGCAAGACATCGATGATGCGACCCATATCGTTCTGGGCAACCACGATTTGCATTTTATTGCGATCAATGAAGGCTGCGCCCCGTCAGTTTCTGCGGGCACACTGTCCAGACTCCTCGATGCGAGAGATTGCCAGGATCTGAGCGATTGGTTGCGTAGCAAGCGTCTGGCGTATTATCAGAGTCTCGATACCCGCAATGGCATCAGGAATTTTCTGATGATTCATGCCGGTGTGTCGCCGTTGTGGTCTTTGCAGAAGACTCTTAATCTTGCTGCCGAAGTGGAATATGCATTGCAGTCATCGGCGTACCGGGATCATCTGCGGCACATGTATGGCAACACGCCCACGTTCTGGTATAACAAATTGCGCGGTCTCGACCGACTCCGGGTCATCACCAACTACCTTACCCGAATAAGGTTCTGCGATGAGATTGGCACCTTGAAACTTACCGTCAAGGAGGGATTGGAGGCGGCGCCACATGGCTTTAAACCCTGGTATGAGTATGAAAAAATAACTCCGAAGGCAGCGCTCTTATTTGGACACTGGGCCGCTATTGAGGGCCGCACCGGCAGAAAGCAGGTCCATGCCCTGGACACTGGCTGTGTATGGGGGCGGGATCTCACCCTGATGCGATTGGAAGATAAGCAGCGTTACCGCGTTTCCGGTTAAAATGGGTTCTCATCTGGGTCTTTAAGGAATTATTAGCAGCATGGAGTTCTACCTCGTAGGCGGTGCAATTCGCGACAAGTTACTGGACATTCCGGTCAAGGATAAAGACTGGGTGGTTGTCGGTGCTAACCGGGAGCAGATGTTGGCTCTAGGTTATGAGCAGGTGGGCAAGGGCTTTCCGGTTTTCCTGCATCCACAAACGAAACAGGAATATGCGCTCGCCAGAACCGAAACAAAAATAGCCCCAGGCTATACTGGATTCGAATTTGATACCGCCGAGAGCGTAAGCCTTGAGCAGGATCTCCAGCGCCGGGATTTGACGATTAACGCGATGGCGCAATCCGAAGACGGTGAAATTATCGACCCGTACCAGGGTCGCCGCGATCTGAAGCAACGCATTCTGCGCCACGTCTCCCCCGCTTTTAATGAAGACCCATTGCGCGTACTGCGGGTCGCAAAATTTGCCGCCAGATTCAGTCATCTGGGCTTTGAGGTGGCGGCGGAAACCATGGCGCTGATGCAATCGATGGCGGCCAGTGGCGAACTCGATGCCCTGGTTAAGGAGCGGGTCTGGCAGGAGATAGAGGCGGCGTTGAGCACCCCCGACCCGGCCAGATTTATCCAAGTGCTGCGAGACTGCGGCGCACTCAAGGTCATTCTTCCCGAAGTTGATCAATTGTTCGGGGTACCACAGCCTGCCAGGTATCACCCCGAAATCGACACCGGTATTCACATCCTGATGTGCCTGCAACAGGTCAGCAAGCTAAGCCTCGACCCAGTCGTGCGCTGGGCGACACTGGTGCATGATGTTGGCAAGGCCATTACCGACAAGGATAAATTGCCCAGTCACTTTGGGCACGAAACCCTGGGGTTGAAATTACAGGCAGAGATAAGTCTACGCCTGAAGGTGCCCAATGAATTTTCACAGCTAGCGGCACTGGTATGCGAACACCACACCAAACTTCATCGCATTACCGAACTGCGTCCGACCACCTTGCTGAAACTATTGCAATCACTGGATGCCATCCGTCGGCCGGAACGACTCGATAAATTCCTGCTAAGCTGTGAAGCCGATGCCAGGGGCCGCACTGGCTTTGAGGAGCGTGACTATCCGCAACGTCAATATCTTCTGGATATACTGGATGCGGTGCGCGCATTGGATATTGCCGGTCTGCTGAAAGGCCGCGACGGAGAAGATAAGCAGGCAGACCCAAAACAGCTAATCCAACAACATCGCCTGCTGGCAATCACTAGCAAGGTGGCGGCACTGACCGCAGAGCAATGACTGAGCTCAAGGTAGTGTGCATCACCGGCGCGGCGCGGCGCATAGGCGCCACCATAGCCCGGACCTTTCACCGCCAGGGGTTTAGTGTGATCATCCACTACCACCGTTCCACTGACGCGGCGGAGGAACTGGTGACGGAGTTGAATCGCGGCAGAGCCTCTTCGGCGCAATCACTGCAGGCAGATCTATGCAATTCCAAGCAAGTGCAGACGATGGGCTCACAGGCGCTGGAAATATTTGGTCGTCTGGATGTACTGATTAATAACGCATCGTCATTCTATCCGACAGAACTCGGTGAAATCTCCGACGCGATTTGGGACGAGCTGATTGACAGCAACCTGCGTGGGGCATTTTTTCTGTCCCGGGATTTAAGTACTGAATTGAAGCGAACCCGGGGTGCTATCGTCAATATTATCGATACCCACGCCGACCACCCGCTTCGCGGTTATCCAATCTATTGCATCGCCAAGGCCGGTCTCAAAGCGATGACAAAATCCCTAGCGCTGGAGCTTGCTCCACGGGTGCGAGTCAATGCCGTGTCCCCTGGCGCAATATTGTGGTCAGAGACACTGGAAGATGACGGGGACCAGTTGGCTGCGGCTGCCCGGGAAAAAATTCTGCAGAAGATTCCATTGGGCTGCCTCGGCAAACCGGAACACATTGCTGCCGTTGCTTACTTCCTTGCCTGCCATGGACATTATCTGACAGGGCAGGTAATCAAGGTAGATGGTGGCAGCAGCCTCAGCTGAAATGAGGGTGGTTTCAATCTAACGGCGTATCCGGCGCTAGGCAGGTGGCTGGACGTGACCAGAGAAGAACCAGCTGCATCGGCGTGGACGACTGAGCCACGCTCTGTCGACTGACACTCATCGATGCCCCCAGGTAGTTTGTTACTGGCCAGACCAGTTGAAAAGCGCCGGCCACAAGCGCTGGCTGGGTTTGTCAAAGTCTGCCCACAGGTGGGAAAAACTGACCCCCGTGCCGATGTGAATCTGCGCCGGCAATAATTCCGCCAGTGGCCTTAGTACAAAGGCATTACTGGTGATCTCTGGTCGCGGCAGCACTATGCCGCAATCCGAGCCGGTGTGCTCGCCATGCTCATCGCTATAGGTGAGAATGTCCAGATCGATGGTGCGGGGAGAAAACCCCTGTTGAGAACGGTCTCTACCGAGGCTGTCTTCCAGCTGCTTAAAATAGACAAGGACAGCGGCGAGGCGCTTGTCCGTCTCAGCCACCACAACAAGATTAAGGAAATTATCGCCAGAGAAACCCAGCGCCTCACTTTCGTATACCGTTGAACATCTGAGATTATCGAATTCGGCACGCAAAGCCGCCACGGCTTTGCGTATATTGTTGGCAGCATCAATATTGCTACCGAGACTTAGTGAGAGAACCGGCACCTTTCATTTTCCCGCTTATAATTGCTGTGACTTTTCACCGCGGATGATGACGACACCCACGTCTTTTGATCCGGTCACTGCACCAGGTTTGCCGACACGCAGCTTCAACCAGGGCACCTTGAATTCCTTGAGCAGAATATCAGCAATCCTTTCGGCCAGGGTTTCCACCAGAAAGAACTCTGAATTTTCTACAAAATCGATCAGGCGTTTTGAGACGGCCTTGTAATCCAGTGCCTTCTCGATACTGTCTGTTGCCGCCGCTTCGCGTATGTCTGTTCCCAATTCCAGATCGAGACTGACTACTTGCCTCTGATCTCGTTCCCAATCGAAGATGCCGATGATAGTCCGGATTTCCAACTCTCGAATATAGACGATATCCATCATCTGCTTTCCTGTTTTAGCTGACTTGTTAAAGTTTGCTGTTACCAATATTGCTCAAAATTAGATTCAATCAAAGTCATCGCGTCACTGGCGTGGCACCAAAGAGCCTCTGACTGCTGGCAATGTCTCCAGCGACCACCGCGGCATCGCCTTGATCTCCAGATCATCCTGTTGTCCCGCCAGCAAGCGCTGGCAGCCGGCAAAGGCAATCATGGCACCGTTATCGGTGCAAAAGCGAGGCTGGGCATAGAACAATTTACCGCCCTGGCCGAGCACGGTTTCCCGCAGAACCTCACGCAGTTGCACGTTGGCACTGACACCGCCGGCGATAATCAGGCTCGTCAAGCCAGTCTGCTCAAGCGCCCGGCGGCACTTGATAGCGAGGGTGGCTACTACGGCATCCTCGAAGGCCCGGGCGATATCGGCCCGGGTTTGTTGATCGAGCGTGCTATCGGCCCAGCTCTGCTTCGCGATGACGTTGCGGGTAAAGGTCTTTAAACCACTGAAGCTAAAATCCAGCCCCGGACGGTTCGTCATCGGTCGCGGGAACACAAATTTTCCCGGGCGGCCTCGCTTGGCCAGTTTGGCCACATGTGGCCCACCGGGATAAGGCAGCCCCAGCATTTTTCCAACTTTATCGAAGGCCTCACCCGCAGCATCGTCCAGGGATTCACCCAGTAATTCATAGCGCCCTATGCCCTCAACCTGTACCAGTTGCGTGTGACCGCCTGAAACCAACAAGGCCACGAAAGGAAATTCGGGCGGCTGCGATTCGAGCATGGGTGCCAGCAAATGACCCTCCATATGATGAACGGCAATCGCCGGCAGATTCCAGCCCATGGCCAGGGAACGCCCGACAGAGGCCCCCACCAGCAGCGCTCCAACCAGGCCCGGGCCGGCGGTATAGGCGACACCATCCAGCGCTTTCCCATCGATTCCGGCCCTGACAATGACTTCCTGCACCAGGGGCAAGGTCTTACGAATATGGTCGCGAGACGCCAGTTCCGGAATGACACCACCGTATTTTCCATGAATGTCAATCTGACTGTACAAACAATCCGCCAGCAGGCCATTGTCGCTATCATAAATAGCAACCCCGGTGTCATCGCAGGAAGTTTCAATACCCAGTACTATCAATGGCTTGGCCCCTGATTAATGTAGTTGTTGAATTTTGCAGAGGCAATCATGCCAAATTTCCTCGAATATCCCAAATCAGATCTGCCCTGGGATATTTGCCACTGCATTTGACCAGAGATCCCCACATTTCTTTTGCGCTTTTCTTTGCAATTGGGCGAATTGGGCTATACCATTAGCGCCCCTGAAATTCCCTCCATTCGGCACCGCCGTTTCGAAGGGCTAAGACCCAGTCAAATTTTTTGAAGGTAGGTGCTTTTTTCCATGCCAATGGTTAAATTGAAAGAGAATGAACCTTTTGATGTGGCGCTTCGTCGCTTCAAGCGTTCATGCGAGAAAGCCGGTATTCTGGCTGAAGTACGGCGTAGAGAATTCTACGAAAAACCAACTTCGGTGCGTAAACGCAAGGCTGCTGCTGCTGTAAAACGTCATCTTAAGAAACTGCAGCGAGAAAATAAAAAAAATCAGCGTTTGTACTAAGCCCTGCCGACACCACGTAGACTAGCACTAATCTGCAACTGAGTAGCCATTCGGTTGCACCCACCCACTGCAGCAATCCGGAATCGGCATGTCTGACAGCGCGCTCAAGCAAGAAATTACCGAAGCCATGAAAACTGCGATGCGCGCCAGGGACAAGGCTCGCCTCGGCACTATTCGTCTGGCACTGTCAGAAATCAAGAGAGTAGAGGTGGATGAGCGTATCGATCCCGACGATACCCGGGTTATTGCTATCCTCGACAAAATGCTCAAGCAGCGCCGCGAATCCATCAGGATGTTCGAGGAGGCGGAGCGTACCGAGTTGGCAGATCAGGAAAAATTCGAAATCGCAGTCCTGCAGGAATTCCTGCCCCAAGCTCTCAGTACAGCGGAACTGGATGACATAATCCAGTCAGCCCTGTCCGAATCCGGAGCCGAGAGCATGAAAGACATGGGCAAGGTCATGGGCCTAGTTAAACCTCAGGTCATCGGTCGTGCCGACATGGGTAGCATTAGCCAGAAAATCAAGGCAGCATTGAGCTAAACACGAACTTCGATGCTACGCTCGTTAACAGTAGCTTTTTCTACCCTATCTGAAAGCCTCCCGAAGACACTGATAATCCAGGAAGCCTCTGATCGAGTATTCCAACTATTACACATAAAAGCCGGGCAAAATACTTCCTAAATCCGATAAGATTGGTTTATGGCTGGACTCATCCCACAAGCATTTATTGACGACCTGTTACATCGGGTCGATATTGTGGATGTAATAGACAAGCGGATCACCCTGAAAAAAACCGGCAAAAACTATTCCGCCTGCTGCCCCTTTCATAATGAGAAAACGCCTTCGTTCAGCGTTGAGCCAAAGCGTCAGTTTTACTACTGTTTCGGTTGTGGCAACGGTGGCAACGCCATCGGTTTCGTCATGGAATACGATCAGCTTTCCTTTCCTGAAGCGGTCGAGTCCCTGGCAGGAGAAGCTGGTATCGACGTGCCCCGGGAAGAGAGCAAGGCGGCAGCCAGAAAACAATCAGAGCACGTGCAACTGATCGATATGCTGGAGCGGACCAGCAAATTCTATCAACATCAGATCCGATATCACGACAACCGGCACACCGCTGTCGACTACCTGAAATCCCGTGGCGTCAGCGGCGAAGTAAGCCGCGATTTCGGGCTCGGTTATGCGCCGCCGGGCTGGAACAATTTGCTTACGGCACTGGGTAAGGACAACAAAGAACAAGGCTCCCTGTTCAATGCCGGCCTGGTGATCCAAAAAGATCGAGACCAAAGCCAGGATAGCGTAGGAACTAAGCATAGGCCAGAAGCAAACACCGGCAGTCAATCTGTAGCGGCCAGTACTCAATACTATGATCGCTTTCGCCATCGCATCATGTTTCCGATCAGAGACAGCAGAGGACGAACCATCGCTTTCGGTGGCAGGGTTTTGGGTGATGACAAGCCCAAGTATCTGAATTCACCGGAGACTCCGGTATTTCACAAGAGCTCGGAACTCTATGGCCTTTATCAAGCGCGGAAATCCGGCGCCAAACTAGAGCGTCTCCTCATCGTCGAGGGCTACATGGATGTCATCGCTCTGGCCCAGATGGGTATTCGCAATGCAGTGGCCAGCATGGGGACAGCAACCAGTGCCACGCATCTGCGGCGGGTGTTTCAGTTCGTGCCCGAGATCGTGTTCTGTTTCGATGGTGACCAAGCCGGCCGTACCGCCGCTTGGAGAGCGCTGGAAGCATCCCTGCCATTGCTGAAAGACGAACGCCGGGTAAAATTTCTATTCCTGCCGGAGGGAGAAGACCCCGATACGCTGGTACGTAAAATTGGGGAACCTGAATTCAGCAGCAAGATAGAACAGGCGACTCTGCTCGAGAATTTCTTCTTCGAGAAGCTTTCCGCCGGACTCAACCTCGACTCCATCGAAGGTAGAGCCCGCCTGAGCAATCTGGCGAAGCCACTGATTAAAAACTTCCCACGGGGGGTGTACGCGCAACTGATGTTGGATCGGCTATCTGCAACCCTGGGAGTAGACAGCGTGTCTCTCAAGCAATTGATGGAGAGTAGCCCACCACTGTCGGAGCCAGCAGCGCCCCCGTTGGGGCAGGAAGTGCCTCAGCACATAAGCGACCCAGTCCCTGGGTATGGCCGGCAGGGGCTGCGATCAGGCAAGGCCAACTCAAATCTTGCGGTGTACCGAAAATCGGCTAGCCTTAAAGCCATCGAGCTGCTACTGAGAAACCCCGAAATCGCCCTTTCCGTCAAGCAGGGGCTGGAAGCTCTGGACTCGGCGGAAGATGAGAGCCGCAAACTGCTGCTCTCTCTCATAAAATTGGTGCAAAAGGAGCCCCACATCGAAACCATCACCCTGCTGGGTTACTGCTATGGCACCAGTCTCGGTGGCCAGCTCACCCAACTCCTGAAAAGCGAGAAGATTACCCCCACTGAGGGAATTGAAGAGGAATTTCATCAGATACTTGACAGTATATTGTCAGATATCACTCAAAAACTGGAATTGCTTCAGTTGCAAGACAAGTTGAAATCCCATGTCGACGCGACGAATCGCAGCGACAGCTAGAAACTCTGTTGTGGCAATACGCGTCTAATGATTATTCGCATAATAAATATCAACTCTGCCGCTAACCCTATATAATGCGCGGCTCACTTTTATATACCCATTCATTGCCTGGCACCAGAGTCAGGGGAAAAGAGAATTCATGGCCGAATTAATTGCACCACAATCGAGTCTCAAAGCTTTGATTGCGAAAGGTAAGGAACAGACTTATCTGACCTATGCTCAGGTCAATGATCACTTGCCTGAATCTATCTCCGACCCGGATCAGGTTGAAGATATTATTCAAATGATCAATGACATGGGCATCAAGGTGTTTGAAACCGCACCAGATGCAGATGCATTGCTGCTCAACGAAGAAAACGATTCGGGTGCCGACGAAGTCGCAGCGGCAGAAGCTGCGGCAGCCCTGGCTGCGGTAGAAAACGAAGCAGGCAGAACCACCGATCCCGTGCGCATGTATATGCGGGAGATGGGAACAGTCGAGCTGTTGACCCGCGAGGGTGAAATTGTCATTGCCAAACGCATCGAAGAAGGTCTGCGTGAGCTGATGAAAGCCATGGCCCTGTTCCCGGGTACAGTCGAACACGTACTCAATGAGTATGCCCTCATCGATGCCGAAGAGCGGCGTTTGAACGAACTCATCACTGGCTATCTCGATGCCGCCGATGACATTCCAGTGCCTGCTCCGATACAGGCTCCTGCGGCTAAAGATGCCTCGGGCAAGGCTGAGAACAGCGATGACGATGAATTACCGGTAGGTCCTGATCCGGAAGAGGCGCGCATCCGTTTCACCGAGATAAGAGAACAGTATGAACTCACCAGCTCGCTGGTTACCAAGCACGGCCGCAAGCACGCCAAATCCAAAGAAGAACTGGAAAAACTGGGTGATCTGTTCAAGGCACTGAAGTTGACCCCAAGACAATTCGAGCCACTACTCAGCCATATACGTGCCGTACTTTCCCGCCTGCGTCGTCATGAAAAAACTATCATGAGCCTGTGTGTGCGCAGTGCCAAGATGCCACGTGAGGATTTCATCGCCAGCTTTCCCGGCAACGAAATAAATGAGAAGTGGATCGATCCACACACCAGGGCCAAGCAGCCCTACTCTGAATTACTGGTTAACGTAAAAATTGAGGTGCTACGGGCGCAGAAGAAGATGCGCTTACTGCAAGAAGAAAACTATCTCACGATCTCGGAAATCAAGGACATCAATCGAAAGATGTCCATCGGTGAAGCCAAGTCCCGACGCGCCAAGAAGGAAATGGTGGAAGCGAACCTGCGCCTGGTTATTTCTATCGCCAAGAAATACACCAATCGCGGCTTGCAGTTTCTCGACCTGATTCAGGAAGGCAATATCGGCCTGATGAAGGCGGTAGACAAGTTCGAATATCGCCGGGGTTACAAGTTCTCCACCTATGCCACCTGGTGGATTCGCCAGGCCATCACCCGCTCCATCGCCGATCAGGCGCGCACCATTCGCATTCCGGTGCATATGATCGAGACCATTAATAAACTCAACCGCATCTCCCGCCAGATGGTTCACGAGAAAGGACGCGAGCCCACTCCGGAAGAGTTGGGCGAGCGCATGGAGATGGCAGAAGACAAGGTCCGCCGCGTGCTGAAGATAGCGAAAGAACCTATCTCCATGGAAACTCCAATCGGTGACGACGAAGATTCACACCTGGGCGACTTCATCGAAGACGCCACCGTCGACTCGCCAGTAGATTCGTCCATCGACGAAGGCCTGCGGGAAGCGACCAAGGACGTCCTCGGCAGCCTCACCGCCAGGGAAGCGAAAGTACTGAGAATGCGCTTCGGCATCGACATGAACACCGACCACACCCTGGAAGAAGTGGGAAAACAATTCGACGTAACCCGCGAACGCATCCGCCAGATCGAAGCCAAGGCCCTGCGCAAACTGCGCCACCCGACGCGTTCCGATCATCTGCGTAGCTTCCTGGACGAATAAAGACCAGAACTGGCATGACAAGATGGGGGCGTTATAATGCCCCCATCTTAATTTTGGCTGCTGGTACTTTTATCTAACCAGAATAGATATTTTCGCAGAGCCTGATGTTCCTAATCAAGACGCAGCTATTTTTGGACAAAAGAGCGTACATTTGTACCTGACCGCCGAGACAAAATAGCTGCAACGAAGAGTACGAGCATCAGGCGAAGACAAAGGGCCTATAGCTCAGTTGGTTAGAGCGCCGGACTCATAATCCGTCGGTCCCTGGTTCGAATCCAGGTGGGCCCACCAATTAAATCAATAAGTTACACCCTTTCTGACTATTCCACCCAACTCCCATGGGACACTCATGGGACAATTTCGTCGACCAACTGGTAGGATAAATGATGGCCGTTTGGCCCAGTTTGTTCTAGAGTTATCACGTGGTCGGCTCACGTTAAATCAGCCTGCGAAAACTAAGTCCAATTTTTATCTCGGCCCAAGAGCCGAAAAGGATGTTTTTGCATGGCTACGATTGAAAAACGTATAACGAAAGATGGAAAGCCTTCCTACCGCTGTAAGATTCGCCGATATGGTCAACAGCCTCTTACCGCGACACTTCACAAAAAATCCGACGCGGAACGCTGGTGCACACAACACGAATCAGCAATCCTTGCCGGCCGACATTTCAACTATGTTGAATCCAGATACCGCACGCTGTCAGATGCAATCTCTCGCTATAGCACCGACATTATTG
>PCCP01000020.1 GCA_002731775.1 Gammaproteobacteria bacterium | reverse complement strand
CTCACTGAACTCGAGCCGAAGGTAGACATCACCTTCACTCACAACAAGCATTTCACCGAATCGGTCAAAACACTGGATGGGTAGCGTACCCTCTATAAGCCCTGCCTGATTGGCCAGCTTACGATGGTCAACCCGCTCTGGGATGGGCCCTGTCGACATATCGCGCGCATCTTACCCTCACATTTTTCGCATTACAATGCCGAATGTGGTGCAAGTATCCATTTTAATTGAAGTTTTTAAGCATAGCTATTTCTCCAACTGACATCATAAAAATCTCGTAAGCCATTGATTCTATAGAGCCAAGTTTACGTCTGTGGTAATCGTTAAGGCTCGCAGCACTGATAAGACTTACCGGCCACCCCGACCCGGTTGATCAGGAAGGTACTGATCAACCCGCGCACAATGGTCAACGCTCGACTCATTGCCTGTGGATTGATCGAGAACCGGTAGCGCAGTGAAAACGGCACACTCAGTGCCCACTGCTTGAATAAGGGGCTACGGCCATTGCCCGGCACCGCGCAGACTTTCCCAGGATTCAGTATCTCCGAACAAACCCTGCACTCTTTCGTGTCCTAAGAATAGTTTGCCTCTGCCAAACCCTACAAAGTCCATAATACCCAATGCACTGCAGGCCATCGCCATGTTGGAAGCTCGTTGACAATGCCTTCAAGTTAGCGCTATCGTTGTCATTTGCGGACAAAATGTCCGGCTCCCGGGCAGAGTGCAAATGGAAAAGTCCCTTCAGGAATACAATATCTACATCAAACACACTTTGGCTGTGTTGCGTGAGCATGATATTGACGTCGAGCCCCTGTTACAGCGCTATCAAATTTGTGAAGTTGGACTGGATGGTGACGTGAACCGCATCAGCCAGGAACAATACTCCCAACTGCTCGATGAAGTACTGCGCAAACACCCCGTACCAGGGCTGGGGCTGCTGGACGGACAGGGTGTCAACATTTTAGATCATGGACTCCTAGGCTATGCCATGTTCGCCAGCGCCAATCTGAGCAAGGCTATTGAGCGTCATACAAAGTACCAGGATGTGATAGGCGCTGTAGTCCACACAGCGTTGTTTGTAGAAGGAGATATCGCTCATCTGCGTGTGGTAGAAGTCGCGAGACCGGACATGCTCAACACAGACGCCAAGCTGCACTATGAAATGGAAAGTTTGTTCAGCCAGTGGGCAGAGATAGGGCCAGCCATTGGCTGCAACAGACATTGGTTTACAAGCGTAGATTTTAGTTACCCCGCACCAGAATATGGTTTGATGTACAACCAGGTACTGGGGGATCAGGTCAATTTTAAACGAGAATTCAGCCAGATGAATTTCCCTGCAAAATTACTTAAACAGCCGCTGAATTTCGCCAACGAAAAAGCTGCCGAACTTTGCGAACGCCAGTGTGCAGCGTTACTAGACGAGTTGCAGGCCACCGAGGGGTTGGTTGGAGAAATTCGTCGCCTGCTGGGAAATACGCCGGGAAAGTATCCCCTAATAGAAGTTGCCGCCTCGCACCTGTCCCTTGGCGAACGCACGCTTCGCCGCCGTCTGGCCGATGAAGGCACCAGCTATAAAAAAGTGCTACTGGACTTTCGCATGCAACTGGCAGCGAGCTATTTGCGCAACGACGCGATGACGGTGCAAGAGACGGCTTTTGTAACCGGCTATTCGGACCCGTCCAATTTCCATCGCACCTTTAGCCAGTACCACGGCACCACGCCGAAGCAGTATAGGGAACAGCATTGTTCCAGTTAATCAGCTTCCAATTGCCTCGAAAATAGGCAGGCTAATACCGGCGGTCAAACCGCCATCAACGCGAATTTCTTGACCGGTAATAAAAGTGGAAGCCTCGCTGGCGAGGAAGTTGTATAGCCCAACCACTTCATCTAGATGCCCCATGCGACCAAATGCCGTTAGCGTGCCCAGAAATTTGGCCTCATCGCTACCGTCGTCATCTATCATCATCCCGGTACCGGCAATGATCGCCGGACAAATGGAATTCACGCGAATTCGGCGAGGTGCATTTTCAATGGCGGCGGTGCGAGCCAAATATGCGCCTGCAGCCTTGGTCGCTGCATACACGCCAGTACCTGCATGTGTGGCCCCAGAGCCGGCAACCGATCCCGTATTGATAATAGACCCACCATCATTCATGTGCCGAGGGCCATATTTGAGTGAGTAAAACACGCCATTCAAATTGACCTCTACAATACTTTTCATCCGCTCGCTAGGAAATTCCTCGATGCTGCCTTCATCTTCGGCAATACCCGCATTGATGACTAGCACGTCCAATTTCCCCAGACGCTCTTCCGCCTCTGCAAAACAAGTATCCACTTCGGCCTCGACACTGACATCACTGCGAATAAATTGAGCACCAATCTTGCTGGCCGTGTCTTCACCTGACTCACGACGACCGGTAATGATTACCTTGGCGCCATACGCGACGAAATTCTGCGCGACAGCCAGTCCAATCCCCGTGGTGGCGCCACATATCAACGCTGTTTTGTTATTCAAATTATTCATATAGATTCCTGTCATTTACTGTTGGGGTCAGAGGTATCTCTTTCCATATTGCGTGCTTGCCTGGATATCAATAACCGACGACTATCGAAGGATAGGGTCGCTCCGCCAGCGCAAACTAACCGGGTTGGGAATCGTGAGAATTCGATTTGTCTTTGCTGCTGTCTTGGTCAAGCCCAAGTGAGTTTAGGCTTGAAAACCATACTCTATATCTTGACCAGCCAATTATTAATGATATTTTAGACCCTAGGCATTACATTTGTGTACAGGCACAGAAATGTCCGGTAATACCGTCGCCTTTGTCCGTTAAAGCCATACACAAGTCTCCACGGCTCACTATACTAATTAAACGCTCAACAACCGAAACGGAAACAAGCCATGAAAACTGCCCCAGATCTGGATTACAGTCTGCATCACTTGTGCATTTACGATGATAATCCCCGGGACAACATGTTTCCCTATTTGCGCTGGCACCACGGTATCACCAACTTTTTCTCCGGTAGCGTGTTTCATGTGACGGAAGAAGGGCACTCCGACTACACCTTCTTGGGTTGCGGCGGACACGCCTACCAGATACAAATTGAAGCGCCACCCTTTCAGTTTGAATACGAGCGCAACTGGTGGGCCGATCACGGGCACGGCTACAACCATATCTGCTGGCTGACCAGCGACGCAAGAGCGTCTATGGATCATCTGCTAGCTAATAGTGCCACTGAAGTCATGCCCTTTGAAAAATTCCCAACTTACGATGGATTTGTTGTTCACGATCCAGAAGGGCGGTGGATTGAGATTATGGAATACACGGACGACACATTTCGGGTACAGGAATTTACCCATGCGCCCTCCGGCGAATGCGGGTTAGAAATGGTCGGCAATGGGGAAATTTGTAAGGATGTAGAAGCGATGTCCAAATGGTATCAGGATATTTTAGACTTGCGTGTTCTGGAAGAATTCAAAGACGCGGACAATCATGTCGTCGTCATGTCTGACAAAAACTACGACCCAGTCCAGGGCCGCTCCCTGTTCATTTTGCAAAATGCTCGTCAGGACTTTGAAAAGGAGCATATGGCAGAACATGGCCCCTACATCTCTTCCATCATCTATCAGGCTAAAAACGTAACACGCGCCTATGAAGACGCTATTTGGGCCGGCATGTTGGCGTTGCAAAAACCTCAGCGTGATTCGCTTACGGGGCTTGTCACCGCCTATCTAAAGGAGCCCTGTGGAGGCAATGCTATTATGTTGACCGAACGGTATGCCCCGGCGGCACACACTGTAATCGCAGCCTAGGTTAACAGAATGATTCTCGCCTTTGCCCATCCCTGCCTGGTTGTTGACGATCTTGAGGTAGCTCGAGAATTTTACCAGCAGATGTTCGGCTTTCGCGTCATAAGCGATGAGGGGTGGTCTAACAACCCTACCGTAGACTCGGTGATAGGCAGTAAAGACTCCAGGAGCCGAGGCTATATGTTAGCCGGGCACAACTGCTACCTCGAGATGTTTGAATTTGAGGCTCCACCGCAAACAGCAGTTCACCCGGAAAGTCTGGGCCCGCATGAACGCGGCATTCGCCACCTGTGTTTCTATGTGGATGATTGTCGCGCGGAATACCAGCGTTGCCTCAATCTGGGTGGAACAGCGTTGGGCGAGCCCGCTCCCCAAGATTCTGGTGTGAATGCGGTCTATATGCGCGATCCCTGCGGCAATATCATCGAGTTGTGTGAGGTTCCATGTGAACAGGAGAATCCAACCCTTCTCCCGGGCGTCAACTGTCTCAACCAGGAGCAATCGTAATGTTCAGTCTTACAGGTAAGAATGCCTACGTTACAGGCGGCGCGTCCGGTATCGGCCGGGCGGTTGCTGAAATTTTCATCGAGCACGGTGCAAAGGTTGTAATAGCCGACGTTGTCGAGGCCAGTGTTGTCGCAGCCGAGATGGGCGCCACAGCGGTTTACTGCAATGTCGCAGAAGAGGCCAGCGTGGCTGAATCTCTATCCAAGGCTACTGCGTCGCTAGGCGGAAAACTGGATATTGTGGTTCTCAACGCCGGGGTGGGAGATGTCGGTTCGACCCTGGTAGAAACCGAACAGTCCCTGATCGAAAAAGTAACGAAGGTCAATCACTGGGGCGTGCTCTACGGCATGAAGCACGCACCGGCATCGATGAACGATGGTGGTACTATCATCAGCACATCATCAATGGCCGCTTTTATTAGTGTACCCGGATCCGCTGTCTACTCAGCAGGCAAACGAGCAGTAACCAGCCTGACTGAAATGGCCGCGCTGGAGCTGGGTCGGCGCAGTATTCGGGTGAATTGTGTATGCCCTGGTTACACAGCCACCGCACTTGGCAGCGGTGAAGAAGGCCAAAGAATCTGTAAGGTATTTACAGCCCTGGGGCGTGTGGCCGAGGTCGAGGACATGAGTGGTGTCTATTTATTTTTAGCTTCAGACGCCAGTCGATACATGACAGGACAGGTATTGAAAGTCGATGGTGGATGGGATTGCGGCCCCACTGAGGCCTTATTGGAGCTGGTAACGGGTTCAAGTGCCGCACCTTCCTGAGATAAACAAGCAGAGGTAGTATCCTATTGTGACTCCAGCTAATGACACCCTATCGCTAGCGTCGCACGGCGCGCAAGAAAGTCGAATCGCCGCCAACTGGTTGCGCCGACTGGAGCGCTGCCTGGGTGAGGAAGGTGCGTCTCTGTTCCGAAGCGCCCTGCGTGAAACCGGAATAAGCCAAGGCGACATAGAGCGCGCCGAAAATATTCAGCAGGCCCAACTGGACCAGGTGAGCCGAGTGATACGCACTGAAGTTCCAGATATTACCCTGCGTATGTTTGCCAGGGCAGAGCTGATCGACCTGGGTTTAACCGGCTATGCCGCCGTAAACAGCGGCTCGGTCGGTCGGGCCCTGACGGTGTTATACAAATACCATAGCCTGACTTCGGATCGCTATAATGACCAGCTTGAGTTCGCCGATGGCGACGCGGTGATCACTGCCATTCCCCTGTTCAGCCACCTCCGGGATATACAAAATATCGTCGAGGACAGTTTTACCGGTAATTGGCGCAGTCTGCAGATTCTGCTCGGTGCCGCTTTTAACCCCGCAAAGGTTCACATTTATTTGCAATATCCAGCTCCGGACTACATTTCCACTTACCAATCCACCTTTCTCGGCGCCAGCTTAAACTTCGAAGCAGAACACAGTGAACTGCATTTCCCTAGATCGTGGCTGGCCTGCCCAGTCGATCATGCTGTTGAAGGTATGGAGGATGTCTATACCGCGATGTGTGAGCGCGTGCTTGGGTGGGGTGACAACTCTGCGGACACGGTGAAACAAGTGCGCAGACTGTTACTCGGTCGACCCGGACGCAAAATGTATCGTCTTGGAGAGGCTGCTGAACAATTACGATTATCCCCAAGCCAGTTGCGAAAACGCCTGTACCGGGCTGGTTCCAACTTTAAAAACCTGGTGCTGGAGACGCGCATGGAACTGGCTAAGCACTACCTTGCGGACACTCACCTGAGCGTCCAGGAAATAGCCTACTTGCTGGATTATTCTCAGGCCCCTCCTTTCAGTCGCGCCTTCAAGGCGCATAGTGAGATATCTCCAAACCACTATCGCAAATTACACGATTCGACGAACGGTACACAAATGTAAACCATAGGGTCAGAAATATCATTACCAAAAGTGAATATTCTTTCTAGAGTAGCTTATCTATAATCTGGCACAGTGTTTTTTTAGCGCCATCACAACAATAAAGTCACAAGGAGCCCATCGTGAAAACAGCAAAGCTGGTCACTGTCATAACCTTGATAATCACTGCAGGATCACACGTTGCCAATGCCGCGACCATTCTCGAAGAAGTTATCGTCACCGCCCAAAAACGGGAACAAGCCATTACGGATGTTGCGTTGAGCGTTACCGCCGTTAACGGTGACGTGGCCCGGGCAATGGGTATTGAAGATACCCGTGACGTGGCCATGCTGGCGACAAATATCGATATCAAAGGCGCGGGTATGTCCGACGCCAACCCTGCCATTACCGTACGCGGTATCGGTATGAACAATTTCAACGCCAATAACAATCCATCAGTTGGTATTTATCTCGATGAAGTGTTCCTGGCCTCCCCCGCCATGATCAACCTTTCCATGTTGGATGTCGGGCGCATCGAAGTCCTTAAGGGGCCACAGGGAACGCTCTACGGCCGTAACGCAACAGGTGGAGCGCTCAATATTATCAGCGCCAAACCGTCCCAGGAGAAGGACGGTTTCGCATCTCTGACCGTCGGCGACTACGAGAAGATAAAATTTGAAGGTGCTGTTGGTAGCGGCCTCAGTGACAACATCGCTGGGCGGATCAGTGTATTGTATGACTCTCAGGACGAGAGCTTTCACGAATACCATACCGCCAGCGGCTCAAAGAAAAATTTTGGGGGTTCCGATACGACTGCCCTACGTGCCCAATTAGCAGGCGACTACGATCGACTGAGCTGGAATTTTACTGCTAGCTTCATGGACCAAGATATTGTCAACAGCCCGTTTACCGCGGTCGGCGGTTACTGGGACAGTCCTGATGACGTGTTTGTTACCCCTTGCCAGGGTAGGCTTGCGGACTGCGTAAACACCCTGGGCATGGATGTCAGCGACCGCGATGGCGACCCATTCACTCACGATTTCCAGGAGTCCCGGGCAGACGAAATGCGAATCGAATCTGACGTAGCGTCGCTGAATTTCAGCTTCAGCCGTGAATTCGGAAATGTAACCCTCACCTCCATTACCGGCTGGATAAAGCAGGACCGGGACTTTGGAGAAAATATTTGGTCGACAAATCTGGAAGCTTTCGCGGTGCTTCACGAAGAGGAAATGGAGCAATTCTCACAGGAAATTCGATTATCTGGCGAAAGTGACTCTATCAGTTGGATGACCGGAGTCTTTTACTGGAACGACACTTTCAAGTCCGACAATATCGCTAATTCAGCGGATATCCTAGGCCTATTGGCGGGCGTCACACCGGTAATATGGAACAACGATCAGGAAACAGATGCCTATGCGGTTTTCGCCAGTGTTGACTGGCTACTGGGAGAGCGCTGGAAGCTCACCACGGGAATTCGCTTTTCCAGTGAAGAAACCGATTTCGCCGGTGGCACCGATGGAACTATTGTTGACCCTATTGCATTCGATGGCTTTGTTGGTGTCGAACTGGGCTTGCCGGCGGGAATCACCATTCCGTTTACCGAGACAAACGATAGCACCGATGAAACCAACACAACCTATCGGGTTGCATTAGAGTTTCGCCCCAATGACGACTGGCTGACTTACGGCTCGGTGACCACCGGTTTCAAATCTGGAGGCTACTTCGGTGACTTCACGTTTGACAACAATGAGCTTGAGCCCTTTGAATCAGAGCAGGTCACCGCCTTTGAACTCGGTGCCAAGGCCACTTTAGGCGGTGGTCTGGCGCAACTTAACGGGGCCATTTTCTACTACGATTATGAGGACATACAAACCTTTGTCCCCTCTGACCTGGGTTTCAGACTGGACAACCTGGAAGAGGCCGGCATCTTTGGCGCGGAGATCGAGTTACTGACCAGCCCGGTCGATGGTCTGGATATCCGGGTGGGCGCAGCATACCTCGACACAGAAGTAGACAGCGCATTCGCGGACTACGACGGGAACGATTTGCCGAATTCTCCCGAATTGCAGCTCACGGGCACTATCCGCTACGAATTCGCAATCAACGACGGTCTCAGTATCGCCTTGCAGGCAGATGGTAAGTACAGCGACGAAACGTTCCGTGAATCCACCAATAACCCGTGGCTAGTCACCGATAGTTATACCGTGCTCAACCTGCGTGCTGCGCTACTTTCAAATAATGGGGACTGGGAACTGGCAGCCTGGGCACGCAATGTCACCGATGAGGAATACGAGCAGGAGCGCTTTACCGCCGACATCATCGGCCAGATTGTAGCATTGCAAGGTAACGCCCGAACCTACGGGGTCACACTGAACTACAACTTATAAATAGTTCATGTAAATGAGTTAAGAATTGCCGCCTCTTTTTTACAGGCGGCTTTTTTTTGCGCTTACATCGTCAGGAGTGCCGAACATACGACTCACCTACTGACATCGCAGGAAATACTCAATGGCAAACGACAATAACAACAATCTTATGGATGCGGGCGCGATTGTACTTTCGGCGATCATTATTTCCGCCATTGGTATGTTGTTTTACAACTTGCTGCCCATGTATGTAGGCATAGCGCAGGATAGCAAGGGTCTGGACAACTCCCAGGTTGGGTTTATCAGCGCAGCATTTTTCCTGGGATTTAACCTCGTCACACTGTGGGCTTTTTACTGGATACGGAAATGGAACTGGCGTTGGGTCACTTTGGTTGCCACACCGATAGCCGCTCTAGGCTTATATGCCAGCACTCTGACCGACAGTTACCAGATACTTCTCGTCTCCACAGCCGTGTCTGGTGGCGCCTTCGCGGCGATGTATGGAATCGGCACAACGATTCTCTCAGACACGAGCAATCCAGCCCGCTGGTATGGATTGAAGATCGCCGCAGAAGCAATACTCGGCGCCATCTTATTACTGATCTTACCGATTAGCACAATTGCCAGTTATGGTTTCAACGGAATGATAGTAGTGATGCTCATCTCAATTGCACTTCTTAGTCCCCTGCTGTTTTTGTTGCCGGCGCGAGGCAATAAAAATCGGGAGCAGGAAGGCCGCGAACATCTGCATGTGGACCAAGCATCGCAGAACATCAACCACATGGCGATCTGGAGTGCACTTATTGGCACACTCATTGTGTTCTCCGGGATATCTGCGGTATGGGCCTTTTTGGAGCGACTTGGCAACAGTGTCGCCTTTGATCCGGGTAGTATCGGCATACTGCTAGCTGCAGCATTGGTCTTCGCGACAGCGGGTTCGTTAGGTGCCGCAGCGATCGGTAAATCCTTCGGCAACATCCGCCCATTTTTACTTAGCTTGGGGGTAATGGCCACCGGCCTGATATTTTTAGCAGATTCGAGCACCATGATCAGCTACTCCATCGGTTGTTGTCTGTTTGCTTTGGCGTTCGGCGTATGCATGCCCTTTGCCATTGCCGAAGTGGCTGAACTGGATATAGATGGGCGCTACGTCATTTTATCGGTACCTGCTATCGGTACGGGTGCCATGCTCGGTCCAGCCATGGCAGGGTTACTTTACTCTGGGGAGTCCGCTGATCAACTGTTGGGTTGGGTAGCAGTGTCTATGGTGATTTCTGCGGGTTTAATGTGGAACGCACAGCGGCATAAATATCGCTAGAAACGCCGGGATAGTTTTAGCCTAACGGGTATACAGCCTTCTGAGCCTGCGCCCCTTTTTAATCAAGATCAAAGGAGAACAATCATGTCCAGGACCAATACTGTATTGACCATACCTCATCCCAAGCAGGTGGCACTAAAAGAGATGCCCTATCCAAAAATCGTTCCCGGCTATGTCATGGTCAAAGTCGAAATCGCGCCGATCTGTATCGAACATCAGGTCTATAAAGAGCACCTGATGGAGTGGCATTCCGATTGCGACCATCAAGGCCATGAAGGCGTCGGCACCATCTGCGAAGTGACCAGCGATTCTAAACTTAAAGTGGGAGATCGCGTAGTCATGTACCAGGGTGATCCCTGCGGTGAGTGCTTCGTCTGCCAACGCCAGCTGAGCCCCACTCACTGCCTGAGTATTCCCTACGAACTGTTGACAGAAACTCAGGAACCCAACGCCATCCTGGAAGCGCTAGGAGGCATAGAGGCACAATATGTACCTGGAGGGCTGAGAGCCATTGAGAGCAAGTGCGGCTCGGAATCCGGTGGCTTTGGTTTTGTGCAATACCGAATATTGCAGGAGCGTATGGTCCAAAAGATTCCCGCAAGCCTGCCATTTCGCTACGCGGCCCTGGCCAATTGCGCCATCGGCTGCACCTATACTGGTGTGGCAGAATGCGACGTCAAAAAAGATGAGTGGGTGCTGGTTGCGGGTGTCGGCTTTATCGGTTTCGGGACCATTATTAATGCCAAATACCGGGGCGCCAATGTGATTGTTTTGGGCCGCAACGATTACCGGATGGAACAGGCCCGACATATGGGGGCTGATCATATCGTCAACCCTGACGATCCAGATTGGCTGGAACAGATCCACGCCCTAACCGGTAATTTAAAAGGAGCTGACCACGTCTTTGAAGCATCTGGATACGCTTACTATCAGCACAAAGCACTAGCCGCCGTACGGCGCTTTGGCAACGTTTGGCTGTATGGATTTCTGGTGGAAAATTCGGAGCCACTGCCTATTCGTTTGCTGGACGTAATCCACAATCGAGGTGTGCACCTCAGCGGTAACCACGACGTACATGTGAAGCACAGAGAAGGTTTGCTGCACATGTTGCAAAATCCCGAGGTACAGGCATGGGCTGATCAGCTGATAACTCACGAATACAATATGTCTGAAGCGAGTCAAGCCTTCGAGGCTGCGCTTTCCAAAAAAGCTGGAAAGATCTTTCTCTATCCGCATGAAAACTGCCCGGAGTCAGGCCCGACTCACTCGACAGGTTAAGGCATTTCAATACAAGCCCAGGAAAGGACAATGAACACAGGAAAAAACGACGCAACACAGCAACTTGATAAATTTATGGAAAAATACCGGGCACTGGCTGGAAAATGTCAGCGCGAACAGCGCATGCTGCTGAACCACGTCTGCATTCGGGTTGAAGATATCGATGAGACCGAAAAGTTATTGACCGAGTCCTTTGGTCTTTCCGGTTTTTTGCGTCCCGGTGGAGAATTGTTTGACGGAGAAAAAGACCTGAGCGTGCTGTGGATCAATGATGAATTTTATCTCGAGCTGATGCAGCCAAAAACGACACAAACTGTAGGCTATGAGACGGGGTCCGAGCAAACTCAGGCAATCGGCCATTTGAGTGAAGTGGGTTTCTTTGTACCGGATATGGACAATGCTCTGTCTCACCTTGGCTCTCTTGGATGGCAAGTCACAACGGCCATAGAGGATCATGGTGCGCGTATGTGCAAAATCGACACAGCAGATCCCTCCGGATTTCCAGTGGAGCTGATTGCGCTAAACACAGACGAAGACTGAGAGGGCCTGGCAATGGATCAAGCACTGTTTACCAACGTCGTCCAGATAGGAATTGTTGTTCAATGCGCCGCCACTACGGCCCGCCGCTATCAGGAGTTACTGGGTTTGAGTGACTGGCATTTTAATGAGGTAGATACGGAGCACGGTAAGGGCGCGAACTTTCGCAGTAGTAACAAACCCATTGTAGCCAAGGCTAATATCGCCTGGGTTCAACTGGGGAATGTCGAACTCGAATTGATCGAACCTAGAGACGAGGACAGTGTTTATGCAAAGTTTCTGCGAGAGAAAGGCCCAGGGATCCACCATGTCATGTTTGAAGCCGTCCAATACGACGACTGTATAAAACGAATGCAAACCAACGCCATTCCCGTCCTGGGTTCAGGCGAATTGCAGCACAACCGCTTTCATTTATTCGATACCCAAGCCGACTTGGGCCTGATCTGCGAGATTGCGGAGGGCGATTCCTTGTTGCCCGATCATAGCCCTCTGGGCGAATAGGCTCTCTTCTAAAAGCACTTGCGATCTACGAATTTGAATGAATTTGCAGTCGATGCGTTTATCCATGAATCGCCTTACCGTTGATACCGCGCATGGCCTCCATAATCGCTTCTGAAATAGTCGGGTGCGCATGGATCATACTTTCGACATCTTCGGGTAATAGCTCGCAATGTTTCGCCAGCAACAACTCATGCAATAGTTCCGTAGCGTTGTGACCCACTATGTGCGCGCCCAGCAATTCATCGGTTTTTACATCACACAACACTTTGACAATACCAGTGGGTTTTCCCACCGCTATCGTCTTGCCCGCGCCGGCATAATTGAAAACAGATTTCTTTACCTTGATACCATCGGCCTTGACCGTGTCTTCGCGCAAACCAAATCCGGCGACTTGCGGCTCGCAGTAAATAGCCGAGGGCACATTGTCCGGATTCACTATTTTAATGGACGGGGTATGCCCGGCAATATACTCAACGGCCATTTCACCTTCCTTTGACGCAACATGCGCTAAAGCGGGTGAGCGGGTAATGTCACCGATAGCATAAATTCCCGCCGCACCGGTTTGGCAATAATCACCTGTGCCGACATAGCCACGGTCATCCAGTTTTACCCCCATTTCCGTCAGGCCCAGACCTTCGGTATTGGGTACACGACCGAATACGACCAGGGCCTTATCGGCATTGAGAGTCTGCTGTTTACTATCGCCTCCCACGACTGTCACTGCTACCGATTTGGCGGTCTTGCTCAGACCAGTAGCCCGTGTTTTCGTTAAGATGCTAATGCCATCACGCTCAAGGCTCTTGTGCAGAATAGCGGTGGTTTCAAAATCTTCGGTGGGCAGAATATGTTCGGCAAGTTCAACAAGCGTCACATCCACTCCAAAACTATTCATCACATAGGCAAACTCACAGCCAATAGCGCCAGCGCCCAAAATCACAATGGATTTTGGCAGTTTGGTCATGGCCAGAATGCCGGTAGAAGATAGCACCACTTCCTCGTCGAACTCGAAGCCGGGAATATTCATCGGTCTTGAGCCCGTGGCGACCAGTATATTTTTAGCGTTTAGTTTCTGCTCGCCATCGACGCCGGTAACGGTTACCTGACCTTGACCTGTGACCTTCGCAATGCCCAGGTGATAGGCCACTTTGTTCTTTTTCAGCAAACCAGCCACGCCGCCGGTAAGCGTTTTCACCGCGTCACGTGAATTAGCCTGAACCTGCTTATAGTCCAATCCGGAACGGTCGACAGATACGCCCACCGCTTCCATCTCGTGCATGCAGTGGTACACCTCGGCCTGGTGAATGAGGTTCTTGGAGGGGATACAGCCCCAGTTCAGGCATACACCACCGGGCTTATCTTTTTCAACGACCACCACTTTCAAGCCAAGTTGCGCCGCTCGAATTGCCGCACAATAACCGCCGGGGCCTGCACCGATAATAATCAGATCTAACTCAGACATGGATACTGTTCCTTAGGCCAACATCAATTCCGGGTTTTCCAGGGCTTCGTGCATCGCGTTCATAAACCGCGCTGCAGGTTCGCCGTGCAGAAGACGATGGTCGAAGGTAAAGCTTACAGGCATCATCGTACGAATCATGATTTCACCATTATGTACCACAGGCTTATCCACCGGCGTAGAGGGCCCCACCAGGGCTGCATTAGGCAAGTTTAGCACTGGCGTTGTGGTCATCCCCGGCGGCGCTATGCCCGCCGTGCTGGACAAGGTGATTGTGGAGCCGGACATATCATCTACTGTTGCTTCACCATTTCGCACGCGGTTAATTAACGACTTCATTTCGCGGTCAATTTCCACCACCCCCATACGTTCAACGTTGTGCAAAACGGCAACCATCAAACCGCTGTCATACTCGGTCGCACCTGGCACAGAGATAGCAATACCCATGTTGATATTGTCGTAAATAACCACATCATTGCCATGCTGGCAGGAGTTGGCGATGGGTACCTGTTTGATGCCGTAAGCGATGGCTTTGATAATAAATGCATTGACGGAAACCCTAGTACCCAACTGTTCGGCTTTAGCAACAAACTTGCTGCGTGCCGCCAGCATGTCGGTAATATCAGACTCCCAACCCGACGATAGCTGGGCTGTAGTTTGCAGGCTTTGCATCATGCGCTTGGCAATAGTCTTGCGCATCCCGGTCATTGGTATGCGTGCCAGCTCACGGCTAGCACCGACTTGCCCCATGGCACTCATTTGGGCAGGCGCATGTTGAAGGCCACGCTCCAGTGCACCCGACACATCGCGCTTAACGATACGACCACCGGTGCCAGTGCCGGTCACAACACGCAAATCCAGATTAGCATCTTTTGCCATTTTCCTGGCCAGTGGCGAGGCGATGATACGGGACCCTTCTGCGTGAGCCGGGGCTGGCACAATGACCTTAGTAGTTTCAGCCGCGGGTGTAACCACTCCAGTTAGTTCCCACCCTACCGAGACGCTACTATCTGTTGGAGAGGTACCCGAAGCCGCTGTAATTAGTTCAGCGACCTCCTCAGGCGTATCGCAAAAGTAACCGATAAGCTCTTCACAAGCTACGGTTTCACCCTCTGGTAGCACAATACAAAAATAACCACTTTCAGGCGATTCAACATCGTAGGCCACCTTTTCGGTTTCCACAGAGGCCAGAGGTTGTCCGGCCTCAACCTTGTCACCGTGATTGACAAACCACTCGTTAACAGTACCTTCATTCATGGCCATGGCGAGTTTGGGCATCACATAGGGCTTTGCCATTTTTAATCTCCTCGAATTAAGCCAGGACTTTGCGTATAGCTGCTTCGATCTTTTCTGGGGTAGGCACTATGTAATCTTCCATGTAGCCGCCGGGCACCGGCATATTTGGCAGAGTTACGCGAGTAACCGGCGCATCCAGCAAATCAAAGCCGGCCTCCATCACATTGGCTGATACGGTATTGGCAAATGAACCTGACTCCCAGTCTTCATCGACTACAACCAACCTGTTAGTTTTCTCAAGGGATTTCAACACTGTATCCAGATCAAAAGGCACGAAAGAACGCGGATCAATAATTTCACAGCTAATGCCCTCCTCCTGCAATTTGTCCGCAACCTTCAATGCGTGCTGTAATTGCAAGCTATTCGCCATCACGGTGACGTCAGAACCCTCGCGCTTAATATCGGCAACGCCCAGGGGAACCACATAATCCTCACCCAGTTCCGGCACATCACCTTTGAGCATCATGATACCCATATGCCAGGGAATCATAACCGGGTTGTTGTCACGTATCGCGGCTTTAAACATCCCCTTGGCATCGTAAGGTGTTGATGGCATCGCTACTTTAATACCGGGATGGTGGGCAAAGGTACCGTGAATGCTCATGGCATGATCATTCGCCAGGCGTTGCCCGGTACCCACACCGGCTGTCATGACAATCGGTAAAGATCGCGGCGAGCCATGTAAAAAATGGTACTGCCCAGTCGTCACTGTGCACTCCGAAAAAGTCACATAGGAAAATCCACCAAACATAAAATCCACAATGGGTCGCATGCCTTCCTGCGCTGCACCCAGCGCGACGCCATACATACCGGATTCTGCAATCGGCGTGTCGACGATACGATCGCTGCCGAATTCTTCTACCAGCCCCTTGGTGTGCGGAAAAATCGCGCCGCGAATATCCTGCCCCACCATGAACACGTCTTCGTCGCGGCGCATCTCTTCCTGATAGGCCTCTCTGATAGCATCAATTAAAGTAATTGTCCTCATGCTGAAATCTCCAACTCTCTTTAATCGACGAATACATCGGCAAGTAACTCTTCCTCAGAGGGAAGACAAATTTCACTGTTATCGGCAAACTCCTCGACTCCTTCAATTTCTTTCAGGGAGGCCTCGTGAATGCCATCGATCTTCGTTTGCGTGAGAATGGCATCGGCCAAAACGCGCTCGGTGGCGAGCCTAACAGGTTCGCGTTTGCGCATGTCGGCATGCTCCTCTTCTGAGCGGTCTTCCCAGCCTTTCAGATCCGGAGTGCCTATGTCGTGCTCGTTGAAGCGCATGGTTTTACATTCAACAAAAGAAGGGCCCTTGCCTTTACGAGCCCGATCGATGGCGGCCATCGCAACCTCAGCAACTGCAAAAACGTCTTGTCCATCTACAATAACGGCGGGCATACCATAACCTTGCGCCAGGGAAGAGATGTCCTCGGTGGGGTGCATTTCTTCCGAGGAGGAGAAAATTGCCATACCGTTGTTTTCGCAGAAAAAGATCACGGGTAGCTGCCAGTTCTGGCACATGAGCATGGACTCGTGTGCACGACCCTCGCCGTAAGAGCCATCACCAGAACAGTTCATGACGACCTGGCTTTTCCCTCGCCTTTTAGCGGCGTAACCCCAACCCACTGTCGGAGCGAAGTTATGTCCAATAAACCCCGACTGCTGATATACCTTATCGTCTGGATAATGGAAGTGAAAGGCAGAACGCCCTTTGCAACAGCCGGTCTCCTTACCCGTGTGCTCTGCCAGGAAAGTACTCACATCTATGCCCTTGCTCACCATGTGGATAATGCCGTGCCCACGATGATGGGGATTTAAATTATCATCCTTCTTGAGAAAAGTGCAGGCACCCACACCAGGTGCTACAGCTCCTTCAGCCGGGTGATAAAAGCCAATCAACTTCCCCTGCATCATGCGGCGATACATCATTTTGTCGTAATGACTGGTGCGCACCAGATTGGTGAAAAGCTTGATCATTTGTTTCTTATTCAGGCTCATCGAGTACTCCTATTCAGAGACACTGTTGTTCATTTGTGTTTTGGCACTAGCGTGAACGCTGCCTGGCAGGTTCGGCTTTGCCCATCAAAAAATTCGATTTAGTTGCCAGCCCTAGAGTTCGTTCAATATTTACTACCAAAGGGCCGTGCTTGTTAAAGTTTACCGTGTAGTTAGCATTCGTCGGAATCATGACTTCTCGCTCACCGTCAAGCGCCACGGCACAGGGCGTAAAATTTATTACCTGCGGCGTATGAGTATCGAAGGTCTGATATGTTTCGACAGTGACGGTTTTCATCAAACCAGGCGCTATAGGGCAAGTGATTTCAAAACCGTTACGCGACTCGACATCCAATACAATTCGCAGGCCTTGACCGCTCATCGGTTCCAACGGGTGAATCTGACCACCTATGGAAGACAAACCTATACTCGCGGGGCGCGCCTGGGTGAGATACACCTCTTTAATAGTCTCGGGCTCCCACACTGCGCGTGAGGCAATACCACTAGCGTCGACAACAACCAGATCAACCAGGGCGTGGTCCACAACGACACCGGCCTGATTGCGCAAGTCTAATCTCGGCGCACGATCACAGCCTTGCGACTGGGTCACCGTTTCGTTGGCAATTGCCGCTGCCGCCATACCCACTAACGTGCCTTCAATCATTTGTGGAAACACGTTGTTGGTACCTGTGGAAACAGGAATCAGCGGCACTTCACCGCAGGTCTTCGAGACCACACGGCAAGTGCCGTCACCGCCCAGCACGATAATACAGGCAAAATCCTGTTCTGCCATTAACTGCGCAGAACGAATAGAATCGCTCTGAGTGCCTTGTACATAGGGCAGATTCAGCAACGCAAGATCTATATTCTTCAACTCGTTCTGCAGTTCGCGTATCACGCGTAAGCCCATTCGGGTATTGTCCGGCATAATTTCCACCCGCCTGGCTCCCAGGGCTTCCATCGCTCGCAAAATACGAACAATGATGTTTTGCTTCTCCTGGTTCGTGACAGTAGCGCCACTGGCTATCATGCGGCGTATGTCCTTGCCAGACGCCGGGTTAGCGATAATGCCTACGGGTTTCATGCTTCTCCTTAGATATCTATTGCTGGTCTATCAACAGCTATAGAATGTCATGAACTTATCGTATCAAAACGGGACATTCGGGACATTGGGGCCCCCGGCCTAAACTCTGTCATTTACGGCCAACACGCGTTGAATTTCCACATCAGTTTTTAAGCTTTGAGAACTCAACTTCCAGTATATTTGTCCCACTTTATGGTTATTCCTTTGAGCAACCAACTCAAGGATACTGAGCACAT
>PCCP01000090.1 GCA_002731775.1 Gammaproteobacteria bacterium | reverse complement strand
GAGGTGGGACTACCTTCCAGGTCGATCAGGTAGGTATTGCCAGCGGTCAGGCTTACCGCGAACCAGTCGCGGTCACCAGATTCGTCAATCTCACTGGTAACTGATCCGCCTACGACTACGATTGCGGTTGTCGAAGTATTCTCTGGAATCGAATCAGGCATCGCATTTACTCCAAACAACAGTCATTCTGGTCTTTGTTGTTATATTAGTGGACCTCCCACGATTCATAGACAACTTCAAGCCTCATTTTGAGGCACGTTCAAATGCCTCTGGACTGACCCCGCCAATGTGGCTGTGTCGTCGTGTTCGACTGTAAAACATCTCGATGTAGTCGAATATGTCGGCACGCGCTAAATCTCTGGTTTCGTAGATGCGTTTTCTTATTCGCTTCTTTTTCAAGCTAGAGATGGTGCCCAGGGGCTCACTCAAGGATTGTATGTAACTGGTTGTAATATTATGGTTATTGTTTCCGTGAGCAGTAAATATAGCACCAAATGTAGCACCATTTTTATTCGATTGCGCGTATCTACTTCATCTAGCAACATGGACTACCCTAGCCCGTTTTAGCTGAATTCAGTGATTGGGGGGGGGGAGCTGAACGTAGTCCCCAACTAGCTGTATTTAGTGGGTTTCAAAAAACTCGCAGTGCGGGTAGTGCTACAAACAGCGTGACAATAGGGGAAGCTCAATCTCTCAGTCGTATTCACAAATTGTACTATTGTCTTCTGATATCATTTTGCTCATAAGGGTCTGTATGGAGACTGCACCTCCTGTTTTGTAAATTTCGAGATACTGAGAGTGAATGAATTACACCAATTCAGGCGCGAGTACAAAAAAAATAGTAGCTAAACAAATTTGGGTCCATCTTCCTCCGATCACTCTACCCCGCTGACTGGTTTAATTTTAATATGGTGAGACTCACCAATTCCGGTAGTTCACTGCATTTTCATATCGGAAGTTCGCTTCTTCTAGGAACCATATTCATTGTCAAGTAATTCAATAAACGATGTAATTACGCTAACAGATTAGTTATATTCATCTGTGCCTGATCTATGAAAATCTGTTTTAGAGCTAAATTGGGGAAAATACCCGGACATCTATCGCTAATGCTAGGGTCCAATTGATGAATTGAAATAACCAATGAGACACAAGCTACCACCCCTGAATGCCCTCAGAAGTTTTGAGGCTGCAGCCAGACACAAAAGTTTTAGACAAGCAGCAGAAGAGCTCTGTGTGTCTCATTCGGCTATCAGCCATCAGGTAAAGCTGCTGGAAAATTATCTGGACACGCTTCTGTTTACCCGCCAGGCCAGGTCGGTCGAGCTCACGCGGGCTGGCAAAGCCTATTACCCCATCCTGAGACAGGCGTTCGATCAAATCTCGGAAGCTACCACTGCCGTAATCGCACCCTTTGGTCCAAGCAGATTAACTATTCAATTGTATTCTACTTTCGCCATACGCTGGCTGATTCCGCGCCTACCGAGTTTCCAGGCAACTTATCCGGATATCCAGGTCAGACTACAGACTTCGCAGAGCGATGTGGATTTTACGCAGGAAGATGTCGAATTGTGTGTGATGATTGGCAAGAAAGAGAACTCCTCATTGCGCTACGACTATTTGTTCTCCTCTGAGCTGTTTCCCGTGGCGAGCCCGGCCCTGGTGAAGGGAAAGAACCCAATTCGCAGCCCCAAAGATCTCTGCAAACATACCTTGTTGCAGGTCTATCCGTCCGCCCGTGACTGGACTGACTGGTTAAGCGCGAATGGTCTAGCCGACAGCATCGATCCCGACGACGGATTGCAATTCGATTCCTATGAATTATCTACCACCACCGCCGTGCAGGGGCAGGGAATTGCCCTTGGCATGCATCCCTATGTCGCGCGAGATATTCAAGCCGGTGTGCTGGTGGATCTCTTCCCCGATAAACATGTTATTGCTAATGGTGATTGGTGGCTGGTGTGTCGCCAGGAAAAAGCAGAGTTAAAGCGGGTCGAACTGTTTCGGCAATGGCTAATCGAACAAGTTAAACTTGACCAGGAGCTACCTGAACTGAGCCGTTAATCGACATTAGCAATTGAGTTTTTATACGGTCCAATCTTGTTTTCCCGTTAACCACCTAGTGGACGTAATAGGGTCCTAGAAATTATGTGGCGTTGAATCTCCGATGTGCCATCCCAAATGCGTTCAATTCGAGCGTCTCGCCACATTCGCTCGATAGGTAATTCTTCCATAAGACCCATGCCGCCATAGATCTGAATCGTGTGATCGGCAACACGACCCAGCATCTCCGATGCAAACAGCTTACACATGGCAGCATCCATAGACGACATGGCTCCTTCATCAGCGCGTTGGCACGCATGCGTTACCATCAAATCAGCCCCGTGTAATTCTGTTGCCATGTCGGCGAGTTTAAAGGAAGTACCCTGGAACCTACCGATAGTTTGTCCGAACTGTTTCCTCGTTGCCGCCCATTCCACCGCCAGGTCCAATAATCGTTCGGCTTTGCCACAGCTCTCTGCCCCTACCCAGACGCGCCCCATGGTCAACCATTGATCAGATAATTCCAGACCACGACCTTCTTCACCCAGGATTTGGCGCTTGTTCACCCGGCAATCATCAAAACTTAATTCATAGGTGGGATAGGCCCGTTGTGAGGCACAAATGGGTCCGCGCCTTATATCGAATCCTTTTTCTCCCCTGTCCACCAGAAAAGCCGTAATCCTTTTCCGTGGACCGCGCGGTGTTTCATCTTCTCCCGTTACGGCGAATAGAATCGCAAAATCCGGCATCACGGGGGTGCTTATGAAGTGCTTCAAGCCGTTGAGGACGAAGTCGTCGCCATCGACAACGCCGCGAGTTGACATTGACATGATGTCCGACCCAGCCCCAGGCTCGGTAAGTGCGAAGGATTCGTGCTTCTCACCCCTGACACAGGGGTAAAGATAAGACTCGACCTGCTCATCATTACAGGCCATGAGCAGTTCCGTTGGCCTGGCTATATGACCACCAAGACCATAACTCACCTTGCCCAGTTCTCGTTCGAACAGACCCAGGGTGACGTAGTCAAGACCACCACCACCTACCGATTCTGGCAGGTTGGCGGCGAAAAAGCCCATTTCGATTGCCTTCTGCTTTATCTGTTCACCCAACTCGAGTGGCACTTCACCGGCGCGATCACATTCTGCTTCGTAGGGGTAAATTTCCTTTTCGAGAAAGGCTCGCAGAGAATGCAGAAACATGGTTTGTTCTTCGGTGATTGGGTAGTTCATCGGCACTCCGAATAGAACGCAACATTAGAGAATGGAGTAACCACATTGAACGAGAGCACCCCTGGCTTATAGGAATTATTCGACAATGTTATGGGACTTTCTGTCGAAAATTTACGATAATGCTTCATCCTGAAACGAGTACTCGTCAATGCCCCAGAGTAATTCCAAGCCCTTTCGATTCATTTTCGTCTTGCTTCCTCGATTCAATTCGTTGACTCTGGCGGGACTGATCGAACCCCTCAGAATTGCCAATTACTGTGCGGGCGCGACCCTGTATGAATGGGGGCTACTCTCCCCTGAAAACGACTCCGTAATAAACAGCGTCGGTTTCAGCCTACCTACCGCGCAGTTGAATAACGAAGCCGTGCTTGCCTGTGATGCCGTCATCATTTGTGGGGGATGGAACGCCGAAAAGTACCATAACCTGCGCTTGTTTCGTTGGCTCAAGACATTGAGTCGTCGCGGAATCAAACTGGGAGCAGTTGAGACGGGCACCTATATACTGGCGCGGGCCAAGTTGCTGACTGGCTACCGGGCAGCAATCCACTGGCACTGCAGTAGTGCCTTTAAAGAACAATATCCCGATGTGGAACTTTGTGATCAATTGGTAGTGTTCGATCGAAATCGAATGACTTGTGCAGGTGGCGCTGCGTGTCTGGATATGATGTTAAGAGATATAGAAAAACACCATGGTAAAAACTTGGCACAGGAAGTAAGCGAACAACTTATATATTCCAACCCTCGAAATATCGAATTGCCTCAGAAGAATCCTGTTGCCACAGATCCACCGGCGCCACCAGTGCTGCTGCAGAGTGTTATTGATTTTATGAATAAAAATATTGAGGAACCAAAGTCGATTCCACAAGTAGCCGCACAGGCCGATGTGTCCCAGCGTAAGCTCGAACGTCTGTTCAAGAAACACTTCGACTGTTCAGCCACCAACTATTATAGAATGGTCCGCCTGCAGCAAGCCAGGGCACTGCTGACCCAGACCGAAATGTCGGTCATGGATATCTGCATCGCCTGTGGCTTCACTAGCTCATCTTACTTTAGCAAGAGTTATGCGAAACAATTTGGGATGCGCCCGCGAGATCATCGAACCGCCTGGCCAGAGAGCGACATAGTACCATCATGGCCGGGGCTCAGTAGTAAGCTGAAGACTCTCACAGAATAAGTGTCAGGTACTCGCAGCGATTTAACTTCCCCGAATGGCCGCTGCATCGATGTTATCCACTAGTCGGCTAGGTGTATTAAGGCATCTGCCGCAACCGCACCGCTGCCCTCCGCCAGCACCATCAGGGGATTGATATCTGCTTCCAGCAGTGTATCCCAATGAGTCTCTGCGTACCGGGCGAAAGCTGAGATCGCAGCAACCAACGCAGCCATATCGCCGGAAGGTTTACCTCGATAGCCATCCAAGAGTTTTTGTAGCGCCAGGGAGCTTAGCGCATCGACAATGGATTTTTCATCCGTCGGTAATAGCAGACTAACGCTGTCTTTGATAAGTTCGACGAATATTCCACCGCTGCCAATCACCAGCGCAAGACCGAACTGCTGGTCGCGTTTGATGCCCACGATGACCTCAGCGACAACGTCGCTAACCATTTTCTCGATTAGGAATTTTTCCGGCGTTTCGAGGCCCGCAGCAGCAATATTTCTTGTGATGCGTGTAACTGCCTCATTCACCTCGTCGGCGTTGATCAGGTTCAATAGCAGCACACCGATATCCGATTTATGCAGAAACTGTTCCCCAACAGCCTTGACCACGACGGGATAACCCAGCTTATCGGCCACGGCGATGGCGTTCTCTGCACTTGCCAGTGCTCCTTCAGGAACGCATATCCCGAATGATCGCAATTGTTGCTTAGCCGTGTACTCATCCAAAAAGCGGCTTGGCTGTTGAATCGCGGTGCCGGCGAATTTTGGTAGGGTCATCGACTGCATTTTCAATCTCTGAAATTCGTGATAGCTCGCAGTATTGCCGATGGCACTCAAACCATCATTCAAACCCTGCAGGGGTACAACACCGTGATTGATGAGTCGCTCTTGTATCTCCAGCGGTAACAGTTCACTGACGGTGCAGATTACGAAGGCCGGTTTTCCTGTCGATTTGTGAGCGGCTATAAAAGCATCCAGCGCCATAATATATTCTTCGACCCCCGCCCATTCCACCGTGGGGTGATCGTATATCAGGATCGCCGCATCATGAGTTCCCTGCATCGAAGAGGTAAAACACCGTTGTTGGGCGCGCTGGTCGCCCCAGATAGAGGTGTTGTAATCGAACGGATTTGACACCGTGACATAATCGGTGAACTGGGACTGCAAATCGGACATCTGCCGCTCGGAGAAAGCCGGCATGTGCAGATCAAATTCCGGCACCAGGTCCGCAATAATCGCAGCTTCGCCACCGGAACAGGAGAGGCTGAAGATAGTCCGCCCGGCGAGAACTGGCGACAATTCCAGCGCCTTGAGCGTCTCCAGCAACCGGTTCAGGGAATCCACGCGAATAATTCCCAGGCGCTTGAAGAGCGCGTCGTGCAATTCATCTGAGCCCGTCAACGAGTCGGTGTGGGTGCTGGACTGTTTTGCGCTGGCTTCGGTCTTCCCAACCTTCATTACCACGATCGGCACCCGTTGTTCTACCGCGCGCGCCGCTGCTTTGCAAAAAGCCCCAAGGTCATTAATACCTTCGATATACATACCGATGGCGGTGACCCGCTCATCATTCAGCAATTCCTCCAGGTAATCCGAGAGGCCAAGCACGGCCTGATTGCCGGCGCCGATGACATAGCTGAAGCGGACCGACCGAAGATTCATGGTGAGATTCATCGCGATATTGCCACTCTGTGAAATTAACGCAACGCCACTCCCCCTGGGCGTGCCGCCAAACGGGTAAGGCCACAGTGCCGTTCGATCCAAAAAATTAATCAGGCCGAAACAATTGGGGCCAACCACCGGCATATCGCCCGCTGCAGCCACCAGAGCTTGCTGGATCTGCTTACCCGCTTCGCCCATTTCACTAAATCCTGCGGCATAACAAACGGCGCCACCAACCCCCATGCGCGACAAGCCGCCAACCACCTCGACGGTGAGGTTTCGATTTACACCCACATAGGCGGCGTCCGGAACACTCGGAAGTGTATCGATAGATGGGAAACAGGCAAAACCAGCGACCTTAGTCCGGTTTGGATGTACCGGCCAGATTTCTCCTTCGAAGCCAATGCCCTGACATTTTTCGATGGCCATCTCTGCAATCCTGCCACCGATAAAAGCAATGCTCTTCGGTGCCAGCAAACGGCCCATCTTTTCAATTCGACTCATAACTACCTCGATTTGAATTTCATCTCTGCCCCACATGATTCGACAGACACTGGATGGGGTATTGCTAGTATTCGACAGAATTCTGCAGATCTGTCGAATTCGTGTTGTTCATGTCGCAAAAATGAAACCAACAACGGTATATTTCCAGATGATAGGAAAGAGTCGATAGTATTAGTGATCGATCCTAATCAGGTAGAGTGAATAAATTATGGAAGAAATCGTACAAGTAGTCTGCACTGAGGGCGTGATGGAAATCACCCTGAATAAACCCAAAGCAAATGCCATCGACCTGGTGATGAGTCAGCAACTGGGCGCGGCCTTCGTCAAGCTACGCGACGATCCGGACTTGTCGGTTGGAATTATTACCGGAGCTGGTGATCGTATTTTTTGCGCAGGTTGGGACTTAAAAGCACTCAATGCCGGAGAAATGAGCACCAATCTCTGGTGGGAAGACGATTATGGCCCGGGGGGATTTGCGGGATTGACTGAATTCTGGGACTTAAACAAGCCTGTCATCGCCGCGGTGAATGGCCTGGCAATCGGAGGGGGATTCGAACTTGCACTGGCCTGTGATCTGATTGTCGCCTCCGAGCACGCTGAATTCGCCTTACCTGAATTACCGCTGGGACTGGTACCAGATGCGGGTGCCTTGCAGCGACTCTCTCGACGGCTGCCCTATAACAAAGCCATGGAGATGCTGTTGCTGGGGGAGCGCCTGTCGGCGCAAGCCGCGGCCGGTTATGGCTTGGTCAACAAGGTGGTGCCAAAAGATCAGCCCATGGATACAGCCCGAAGCTGGGCGAAAAAACTCACGGCTGTGGCTCCCCTGGCGTTGCAATCTGTCAAAGAAATCCTGCGCGCCATCGAAGGCAATACTATTGAACAGGCATTTCAAACCATGCGCACCGAACATCTGCCTAATTACCGGTCATTGCTGGCATCGGAGGATGCGCAGGAAGGTGTCAGTGCCTTTGTCGAAAAACGAGATGCCAAATTTAAGGGCAGCTAACACGGATAAAACACGATGGACAAAAATAAAACTGTTAGCCCGGGAAGTCCGCAACAGGTTAAACGAATCTGCTCCATCGGCGCCGGTCCAATAGGGGCCGGCTGGTCGGCCTACTTTCTGGCCGCGGGCTACGAGGTAAATTCATACATCCACCAGGCATCTGAAGAAGCCTCACTCAGGGCGTTAATCGATAACGCCTGGATCAGCCTGACCGAACTTGGCTTGGCAGAAGCTGCGTCGCTGGACAAGCTGAAGGTCACCACCGATCTAATCACCGCAGTTCAGGATGTGGATTTCGTGCAGGAATCTGCACCAGAGGATCTGTCACTTAAACAAACTTTATTCAAACAATTGGGCGAAATTCTCCCACCAAACATCGTTATTGCGTCGAGTACCTCTGGCCTGCCGATGACGGACATACAGCAATCTTGTGCTACGCCAGAGAGAACCGTGGTGGGCCACCCCTTTAACCCACCCTATCTGATGCCGTTGGTGGAAATCGTAAAAGGCAACAACAGCTCCCAGCAAGCAGTGGATTGGCTGGTCGCGTTTTACCGACACGCGGGCAAGGCGCCCTTAGTCCTTTCCAGGGAAATACCTGGCTTCATCGCCACCAGGCTGCAAGAAGCCTTGTGGCGCGAAGCACTACATATGGTTGAAAATAAGGAGGCCACTGTAGAGGAAATCGACTTCGCTATCGTCAATGGTCCTGGACCACGCTGGGCTCATCTAGGGCCGTGCATGACGTTTCACATCGGTGGTGGCGAGGGCGGCATGGCCTACAATTTAGATCATTTTGGTCCCGCCTTGAAATTACCCTGGACTCGGCTCGAAGCGCCGGAACTTACCCAGTCACTGCGCGATGAATTGGTCGAGGGCTGTGATCGCCAAGCCGCCGGGCGGGATTACATCACACTATTGCGAGAACGGGATAGTGGCCTCGTGGCCGTAATGAAGGCGATACGGGAATGTAATGATAAAGCTTCCGGGCTGTAAGATTCACCTGCCAATAAACACCGATTTCGCGTAACATTTCGTTCATGCAAAATCTGCGCGCAAAATTACCCCCTTTAAACTCACTGATTGCCTTCGATACGGTGGCGAGACACCTGAGTTTTACCAAGGCAGGAGAGGAACTTTGCTGCTCTCGGGAAGCCGTTAGCCGACAAATCCGTGTGTTAGAGGATCACCTGGGCATTAAAGTCTTCAATCGCCATCATCGCGCGGTGTCGCTGACCGAAGGCGGCATCAAACTTCAGAACGTGGTGCACCATAGCTTGACTGATATTGCCGATATCGCCGCCATACTGAGGAAGGACTCCGATCCGCACAAGTTAACGGTATCCACCACCGTGGCCGTCTCCTCTTTCTGGCTGGCTCCACGCCTGAGCAAATTTCAATCGCTTAATCCCGATGTCGAGATTCGTGTGATTGTGTCGGATTCTCCCCCGGAGATGCTGCGCGGTGAGATTGATATTGGCTTGCGCTATGGCAATGGTCACTGGCCAGGACTCGAGGCTCAGCACCTGTTCGACACAGATTCGATTCCGGTTTGTTCCCCAGCGTATCTCGAACGGCATGACAGAATCGACAGCCCGGAAGATTTGCTGAAGCATCAGCTGATTAACCTCGACGGGACGCAACATGCGATGGAAGACTGGACCTGGTGGCTAAGCGGTAACGGAGTACACCTTCCCGACGGATTTCACACACTGGGTTTTGACAACTACACGAATGTGATTCAGTTAGCCCTGGATGGTCAGGGAATTGCGCTGGGCTTTCGAGGTTTAATATCAGATTTCCTCGAAACAGGGCAATTGGTGCAAGCCATAGATTACTCTCTTTGTATCAATCAGTCGGTGTATCTGGTGACCCCGGCTGCTGTTTCCCATTCCGAGGAGATGATTAAATTCATCCGTTGGATCTCAGCGGAGGCGAAGGCCACTAGTCTCTGATTCTTTTCTTACTCGTGCTTACGCAGTGCCAAACTTAGAGCAACCGCCATCGCAACGCCGACAAATAACAGTGGCAACGAAGCAATCAACACACCGGATCGAATAATCTGCAAGCCACCCACGACCATCATGCAGATGGGCAGGATACCCAGAACCGCCGCCCAGAACAAACGATGCCACCGAGCAGGATGATCGCCGTCTCTCAATTCGGCAGTGGCAGTTGATGCCAGGGTATAGGAAGCAGAATCGTAGGTGGTAGCTACCGAGATAATACCAACGACCGGAAACAGGAACAGCGCCACCGTCCCTATCGGCAATGTTTCTATGATTCTAGCAATGGTAACGTACATTCCTGCCTCATCCATACTGTCGGTTACCGACAACACATCTGTCAATTGTAGCGACAGGGAATAGTTACCAAGCACGAAGTAGAATAGCCAGCATCCCAGGCTGCCAAACAACAACATGTTCCAAACTACCTGGCGGATAGTACGACCGCGAGAGATTCGGGTCACGAAAATGCCGATTGGTGGCGCGAAGGAAATCCACCAGGCCCAGTAAAAGATGGTCCATGCTTCGACGAAGCCAGTGTCATCCACCGCGTCGGTCCAGGTCATCATCCGCACAAAATTCTGCAGCATGAAGCCAAAGGTTTCGGTACTCATCTTGAGAATAAATAGAGTGGGGCCAACCACTAGAATAAAGGCGAGCAGACCCAGTGCCAGGAAGACATTAAGATCACTTAGCCGTTTGATCCCTCGATCCAGGCCGATATACACGCTTGTGGCGAACAAGCCGATGCTGAAAAACATCACCAGCAGTTCCAGCGCCAATGACGTATCGATCCCAATCAGTGCCGCAATGGTGGCGGCGATGGTAGGTGCGATGACCCCCAATGAGGTGCCAGCACCTCCGAGTAAGGCAATCATCGTCGCTAGGTCAACGATTCGTGCAATCCAACCATTTTCACCATTGGGTCCTAAGATACCGTGCAACGCGGTACTCGCTCGCAGATACGGTACTTTCTTTACGTAGTAGGGGTAAGCGATGGCAATGGTGGGCAAAGCATAAAAACACCATGCAGTCACACCCCAATGAAACGGCCCATAGCTGACAGCCCAACTAATTGCTGCAGTGGATCCAGCTTCGGCACCATAGGGAGGCGCATTAATATAGTAGGCCCATTCCACTCCGGACCACACCAGCAACGATGCGCCGGTACCGGCGCAAAACAACATGCCGACCCAGGAGAAGGTACTGTAATCGGGCTCTTCGTCGCCGAGACGCACCTGACCATAACGACCGAAGGTAAGCCAGATTAGAAAGAAAATCGTCGCCAGCGCAAACAGTTGGTAAAAAACACCGAAGTTATTGGCAATCCAATCATAAATATCGGAAACGATCGGTTCGGCTTGCTCGGCATAAAACAGCAGCGGCAGACTAACGGCGGCTACGATCACTACCGCGGCGACGAAAAGGTTACGCTCGATCTTTGGCTCTTGCATAGAAGCTAAGCCAACCCCAATTGTGCTCGTGCCTGATCTGGCGTGGCGACAGCGGCGCCCAGTCTCTCGATGATTTCAACAGCTCTGGTCACCAATTGTGCATTCGAGGCAGGTACACCTCTGTCAAGATAGAGATTATCTTCCAGCCCAACCCTTACATTACCCCCCAACAATACCGCCTGCGCCACCATCGGCATCTGCATGCGGGCGATACCGAATCCGGCCCAGTTTGCCCCGTCGGCTAAGGCGTTGCGCATGGCTAACATACTGTCGGTATCGGCCGGTGCACCCCAGGGAATACCGAGACAGATCTGGAAGAGCGGCGGATCGGCTATCAATCCTTCCTCAATCATGCGATTGGCGAAGCGAATATGCCCCAGGTCAAACACCTCCAGTTCAGGTTTAACTCCCCAACTATTAATCTTCTGGGCCATCTCACGCAGAAAATGCGGCGTGCTGATATAGATCTCCTTCTCGCCAAAATTCATCGTGCCACAATCGAGACTGCAGATATCCGGACGCAATTCTTCGACATGGGCCAGACGTTCCGCCGGGCCAACCATATCCGTTCCTGGGCCCGCTTGGGCAGGATCGTTATCACTTGGAACCCAATCACCTCCCATGCCCGCGGTTAGATTGATAAGTACATCCGTCGAGTCCGCCCGCACACGCTCCACGACTTCCCGGTACCAGGCCACATTACGACCGGCTTTGCCGGTTTGGGGATCTCGCACATGAATGTGCACGATGGCGGCGCCGGCCTTGGCAGAGGATATGGCTGCCTGTGCAATCTGCTCTGGGGTAACCGGCAGATCGGGGTGTTTGTCCACAGAATCACCGGAGCCGGTTACGGCACAGGAAATAATGACGTTCTTATTCATATAAACCTCTTTATGACTGGCATTTGTTTATCCCAAGTCGAAGACTAGGAACTCTCCGCATCCATTTCTTCAAATACCGCCCTGGCATTCCGAAAACTGTCAATTGCGGCAGGCACACCGCAGTAGATGGCGACCTGCAGGAAGACTTCCTTGATTTCATCTTTAGTGCAGCCATTGCGTATAGCACCCCTTACATGGGCTTTCAGTTCATTGGGTTTATTCAGTGCACTGATCATGGCGAGGTTTAACAGGCTGCGGATTTTCCTTGGCAGGCCTTCGCGCGTCCAAACTGCTCCCCAACAATATTCAGTAACCAACTCCTGCATCTCCTGATTAAAGTCATCGGCGCTGGCGAGTGCCTTGTCGACATAGGTATCGCCTAATACTTCTCTTCTTACGGCCATGCCGTTTTCATATAGTTCACTGTTCATGAGTCAACTCTCGGTTAAGTAAATTATTGCATGCGAAATGGATCGGCGATGGGTTTTTCGGAGGTGTTTATCCATATCGTTTTTACACGGGTATAGTCGTATACCGCATCGATACCCCCCTCGCGGCCATAGCCACTATTTTTATAACCACCGAATGGCGCGACCGGAGAGACCACCCGATAGGTGTTAATCCAGACAATCCCGGCGCGGATCGCTCTACTTACGCGCATGGCTCTACCCACATCTGTAGTGAAGATACCAGACGCCAGGCCAAAGTCGGTCTCGTTGGCCATGGCAATCGCCTGCTTCTCGTCGGCGAATTTGAATGCGGTGACTACTGGTCCGAACATCTCAGTTTTTACGATGTCGAGATTCTGATCGGGACAGACGAGAATGGTCGGTTCGATATACCAACCTTGCTCCCTGTTTTCTGGTGTTTTCCCCCCGTGAACCAGGGTGGCGCCTTGCTCCACCGCATCGGCAACAGACTGCTTGATTCTCTGCAGTTGTGCCATGGTGGCAAGTGGTCCCATTTCGCTGGCTTCATCGAAGGGATCTCCGATTACAATTTCACTGGCTCGTTGCCTGACTCGTTCGATTAAATCATCGAAGATCGATTCGGCAATAAACAGGCGTGATCCGGCTACACAACTCTGGCCGCTGGCACTGAAGATACTAATCAGTATGCCATTGACTGCACTCTCAATATCCGCGTCTTCGAAAATAAGCATGGGCGACTTACCGCCCAGCTCCAACGACACCTGGGCAAAATTTTCGGCCGAGTTCCTGACAATCTGCCGTGCTGATTCTAGTCCACCGGTGAAGCTAATACGATCGACCAGCGGGTGTGAGCTGAGAGTTTTTCCGCAGGGATCGCCAAATCCCGTGACCATGTTAATCACTCCTGGCGGGAATCCGATACCATCCACTACCTTGCCGAACTCCAGCATCGCTGCCGAGGCGTGTTCTGAAGCCTTGATGACCACTGTATTACCGGCGGCCAGGGCTGGCGCGATTTTCAGTACACTGAGAAACAACTGAGAATTCCACGGCACTATCGCGGCAACAACACCCAGTGGTTCTCTTACCGTCATTGTAAACATGTCCGGCTTATCGATCGGTAGCGTCGCGCCTTCCAGCTTGTCTGCCAGGCCGGCAAAGTAATAACAATACTCGGCGACATAATTAGCCAGAAACTTGGTTTCTTTAAATAGCTTGCCGGTATCGGTGGTCTCGACCCGGCCTAATTCTTCGGCGTGATCTTGTAATCCCTGTGCCAGCTTACGTAACAACCTGCCACGTTCCACCGGCAACATCGTGCGCCATGGCCCGGTGGTGAAGGCATCGTGAGCGGCTACAACGGCGCGATTGACATCTGCCTCATTGGCTTCGGGAATTATCGCCCAGGCCTTGCCGGTGGCTGGATTTAGACTTTCGAAAGTCTTCCCATCTTCAGCATCGGTCCATTTGCCGTCGATATACATTTGGTAGTGTTTCAGATTTTCCATAATTAGCTCGCAACTAAACTCTTCGGTTTCTAACCAATATAAGCAATGCATTCTATCTCTACTTTAATATCTACCAGAAAATCACAAACCAGCGCGGAGCGAGCCGGGGGATCTTCGGCGAAATATTCACCATAGGTTGCATTAAATCCGGCGAAGTCGCTACGATCTTTCAAATACGCCGTCGATTTGACCACGTCATCGAGGCTACAGTTTGCCAGCGCCAGGGTCTGCTTGATCGCTTCTATACAACTCCTGGTTTGTTCTTCGATGGTGCCTGTGGTCATTGGTTTCCCATCTAACATAGGAATCTGACCGCTCAGGAACAGCATATTTCCTGCTCGCACCGCGCGCGACAAGGACAGCTGTCTGCCGTTGATAATGAGCGGTTCTCCGATAATTTGTTTTGCCGGCATTCCATAATCTCCCATACAATCTTAAGTGGGCAGTGTGTCAATCAGGAAATCCGACAACAGTCGATTCACCACCGCAGGGTTTTCTACCAGCGCCATATGTCGCAAGCCCGCTAAGATTTCCACTCGAGCCGAAGGTATCAAATTTGCCATGGTCTGTGCCATCTCCGGCGAGTTTCCGAAGTCCTCCGCGCCGGTTATCACCAGGGCTGGACATCGAATTCCGGTAATCGCCTGCTCCAGTCCAATATCCGCTTCAACCAGCAGGCGATAGACCAGTGGATAGATATCCGGATCATTACCGGTGACCCATCGTCGAATCTGCTCCAGAACCTGTGGTTCGCGAGCCGCGAAGTCTGCAGAGAACCACCGTTCCAGTGCATCGTCAATGGTTGCTGCAGGACCTTGTTCTTTAGCCTGTTGCACCCTGAGCAGGATTTTCTCACGCTGTTCCTGACTACGGGCATGTGCTGCATTTAATATTACCAGGGCCTGTACTTTCTCCGGATGCGCCAGAGCATAGGCCTGGACGATGGAGCCGCCCAGGGAAAAACCAAGCAGCGCGCAGGATTTAGCCTGCACAGTGTCGATCAGTTCGTCCAGCTGATCAACCATGTGTTCCATTAAGTATCTTCGATTGGGTTTCGGGCTGTCACCATGACCCAACAGGTCATAGGCGATTACCCGATACTGCGCTACTAATGCGTCCCATTGCCAGCGCCACATGGATTGATTCAAGCCTAAGCCGTGTACCAGAATGACGTTGGCGCCGCCACCCTCGACACAATAACAGGTACCAGAAGCCGTCCTTTGAGTGTGGTCTATCAAGCGACCTTGTCCCTGCTCCCGCTAAATCTTGGCAGCACTTCTTTCGAGAAGAGTTTAATACTCTGCATGACTGTGTCGTGTGGCATTCCTGGAAAGTTGGACCAGACCTGGAGGTTGTGCAGGTTGAGTTCGCTCTCCAGTTCTTCAATTTTTTCTGCAACATAGGCCGGGGTACCGAACAGTAGATTCCGACCATGTAGGAAATCATAATCCAGCAGATCCAATTTGCCGGCGGATTCAGGCAATTCTTCGCCCGGGTTCATATGATTCCCCAGCCCACGCCAGTGGCAGATCCAACGCAGGTAAGTGAGGATGCCTTCGCCCGCCAGGACCTCAGCCTGTTCCATACTCTCGGCCACAAACATGTCTCGAACCAGGGAGATACCTTTGCCCAGTGGTACGTCCTTACCTTCATATTCGGAACGCGCGGCGCGATAAATTTCGAATCGCTGTTTAAGTGTTGCCACCGTCGGTATCCACATGATGCAATTAATGCCATTTCTTCCGGCCCACTCAATGGATGATTGAGAATCAACCACTTGCCACAGAGGCGGATGCGGTTGCTGCAGGGGTCTGGGCACCAGGCCAATCTGTTTTAGTTCATGGGTTTCCATGTCCACGACTCCAGGCACTGGGGGGCTCATATCGTGCTTCCAGACAAAGCCAGGTGTCGGATAGGTATAGAATTCACCCTGGTGATCGAACATTTCTTGAGTCCAGGCTTTCTTCAGGATCTCGAGGGTTTCTTCAAACAATCGCTTGTTCTTGGCTTGATCACGAACATCGGCTTCCTCATTCATGTTTACTGCCTCGCGGCCATAGACACCACGCCCTATGCCAACTTCTATTCGACCCCCGGAGAGATGATCGAGGTAGGCGATGTCTTCGGCAATTCGAATAGGATTCCAGAACGGGATGATATTGGCGGCTTGGCCCAGTCGTAGTCGCTTGGTTCGAGCGGCGATATCGGTGCAGGCCATTAATGCGTTAGGGCAGGCATCCATGCCCTCGTGATTGAGGTGATGTTCAGTAAACCAGATCGACTCCCAACCGGAATTATCCAGTTGGACAGCGATCTCCCTTACTTCTTCGATGAGCTGTGTATAGGGCTTGTGACTCCAATTAGTCATATTACAGAAGTACCCAATTTTCATGGCTAATTACCTGTTTTCGGTGATAAAAATCCTGAGTTGAGAAACCGATTTAAGGGTAATCAAGCAGGGGGGTAAAGGTGAAAAATCACGTGCTTAACGTAACAATTGATTCACTCGAAGCAGCTTAATGGGGCCCGGTGCCAAGCGCCTCCATCAATGGTCGCAATTGCGTTTCGTAATTTCGCCAACGGCCGACAGAACCGGTAAAAAAGGGTTGCCGAACCTGCTCTGCACTGGGTGTATTAACCGTCCTGTCCGTGAGATGTGGTAGCAGGCAAGCGTCTTCAAGATCTAGCTGACAATAATCAATTAAATTGGCAATGGTGGGTGCAGGATTTTCCACTAGCGATTCGTAGCTCACATTGTGAATCCTGCCCGGTAGCAATTGATTCCAATATGCCATCAATTCCGAGTAACGATTGTAATAGCGACCCAGGGCGATGAGATCGGTACTGTAGCCATGGGCATCGTTAAATCTGTGCTGGAATATTGAGAGACAGGTATCTCTTGGATCGCGTTCACAGTGGATGATTGATGCGTTTGGCATCAGTGCTGCGAGCAGTCCAATTCTCAGAAAGTTGTGTGGTAGCTTATCGACAATACGATCACTATCTGGCGATAGTGATGCCAGGCGTTCAATATAGCGTGTTGTTGCATCAAATAGAGTTGCCATAGGCACCCGATCGATATCCTCCGGAAACGCTTTAGCAGTGTGTGCTCGACACGCTCGTTCGAACACGCTACTAAAAACCACCTCACCGCCACCAAACACCGTAGAATGACTGGCGAGCACTTGTTCGACAAGGCTGGTACCGGAGCGAGGCATGCCAAGGATAAAAATCGGCTTATTGGTTTGCAATCCCTCGCTTCTGCAACGTTTCATCAGCGCCGGCCCAAGATGCTGCTGATGTCTGTAGAAAAATTCTGCCTGGCCTCGTTCGGAATAACCGAGGATTTTCAACTGGAGTTGATTGGCTGCCAGGGTGTAGTCAAACCCGTGGTCATACTCCCCTCGTCGATCGAGCAAGCGACCAAGGCTATAGCCCAGTGCAATTTTGTCCCTAGTATCTGCTCGCTCGAATGCATGCTGCAATTCCTGCAAATTGATGTCGTCCGGTTGCACAGAAACCAGGCCGTAATAGGCTTCGGCAGCATGTGACTGGGAAGAAATCACCTGTTTGAAGTATCTTGCAGCAGTTTCAGCATCGCCTCTAATTCGGGCAAGGTTTCCTAACTGCAGCAGAATCCGTGGATTATCGGGCGAAATGGCCAATGCGCGCTGCAACCGGTGTCCAGCGGAATCAGTATCGAACTGGGCAATGTCCAGCTCGGCCATCTGTAGCTGTAATTGCGGATCCATAGCCTGGGTTTTGCTGGCTATGCTAAGTTGCCGTTTGGCCTGATGAAACTCACCTATCTCTGTGAGGACTTCAGCCAGCTGGATTCGAACTGGCGTGCCATCAATGTCTCTCGTAACATAGAGATCCAGCGCCAATTTGTAATGGGAAATTGCCAGCGTCGTGTCTTGTAAGCGGGCGAAGGCGGAACCCAATAACTGGTGCAGCTGCGCTTGTTCAGGGTGTTTCTTATCCAGTGCCAGCAGCGCCTCACGAGCTTCAAGCACCGCACCCGAACGCAACAGCCCGGCGGCGTCTTCGAGTTCGTCTATGAACTCAGCCACTACACAGGATACCTCTCCAAGACAGGGCCCAAGTGCTGTTTTAACTCATCGAGAAATGGTTCATAGTTTCGCCAATGCTCCAAGGCACCACTGTAAAGAGGTTGGCGAACCTGTTCCGAACTCGCCGTTCGTACCGCGCGTTCGGTTTCATGAAAGTTGATGCAGGCGTCTTCAAACGGGAGGTCACAATACTCCAACAAGCGCCTTACCTGGCCTTCTATATCAGCCACCACCTCTTCATATTGCACCAGCAGTACTTTGCCCGGTAGCACGAGGTCCCAGTGGTCCATCACCTCCATATAGTCCCGATAATAGCGACCGATATTCTCCAATCCATAGGTGAATGCCTGGCCCTTAGCGAATAATTGGGTAAAGCCACTAAAACAAGAGCCCATCGGATGTCGTCGCGCATCAATTATTTTAGCGTTGGGTAAGATAAGACTAATCAAACCCACGTGCATAAAGTTGTTGGGCATCTTATCGATGAAAAATGGCGCATCGCCCCTCTGGATCTGCGTTCTATCCAGGTATTCCTGGCCTAGATCTTTCAACTGATCGTCATGCAGCTCTGAAAGAATTTGCGGGTAGGCTGATATTTCAGATTTTTTCTTCTTGCCACCCAATCTTCGCGCAATAGATAACATGTCCATCAGTTCCTTGGTTCCGTCCACTTGGGAATGGCTGGCCAGGATCTGTTCCAACAAGGTGGAACCCGATCTGGGTAATCCGATGATGAAAATTGGGTCTGCTGCCGCGAGTCCTCGAGTAGAGGCGCTTTCGAACATGCTTAAGTCGCAAGATTGCTTTATCGATGTAACCTGGCCGCTGGTTATATCTGCGTTGTAGGCTTCCAGTTGGAACTTAATTTTATTGCCTATTTCGTAGAAACGAAATGATTCCTCATACTCCTCACGATCTTCCAGCGCTTTTCCCAGGGCGAAACACAGATGAAAATAATCCTCTTGATTGCCTGAGTTGGCGTTAATCTGCGCTCGCATCGCTTCGATCTCAGCCTCTTCAAACCGAAACATCTTCAAATTCGCCAGGCTCCAATAGGCATCGCCGAAACCGGGTCGAAGCTCAATACTTTTCCGATAGCTGTCAATCGCCTTCGATTGTTCTCCCACCGTCTTCAGAGCGTGTCCATAGCCAAGTGTAATATGGGCCCGGGGTGGAAAATTCTTAAGAAGATATTCATAAGCCGGCAGGGCTTTGTCGAAGGCACCCAATTTGACCAATATAGAGGCTCGAAGAACCAACAGTGGGAACTTATCCGGCTCTGCCTCCAACAACAGTTGAACCTGGGCCAGAGCCTGATCGAGCTTTTCTCGCTTGCTCAAGACGTTGGCATAATTCAAACGCGCCAAGGTAAAGTCCGGAGCCAGCTGTAGGGCTCTTGAGAGCAGATTTTCGGCGTCTTCATACACACCGACTTGGATTCCTATATCCGCCAGTAGTCGAATGGCGGTCACGTCAGTCGGATGTTGTTTCAGATAGACACGGCAGGCTTGTTCCGCCTGGCCAATTTTACCCGATTTGAACAGCTGTACTGCTTCCACGATTTCCGAGTCGTGGGACGTCAGGATGAGGTATTGATTAAAGGCCTCTCTCGATGAGTCTTCATCTTCATCGGCAAAAAATAATTCCCCCAGTGCCCTCCAGCTCTCGGGCAATTTTGGCTCGATCGAAATCGCAGTTTGTAAGGATGTGATGGCCTCCAGAAGATGACCTGAGTCGGAATGGCAGAAACCCAATTCCTGATGTGCGCGAGCAAAGTCGGGCGCCGCTGCAATGATATGGATTAACTGGTCTACCGCTGCATCTAGCTTCCCTTCGACTCGATTAACTGCTGCAACCACATATTGGCTATTTAGTTCATCCGGGAAAAGACGCAGTATTTCCTGGGCCTGCTGATCAGCCAGATCGTATTGTTTCTGCGCCAGCAGGGTCAGCGCTTGGCCAACCGCCGTCTTAAGATCGCTAGTTTGTACACTCACAGCTGGGAGCCTCTAATTAAGTGCCTAAAAATCATCTGCCAGCGCACAATGTAACAATCTCTTCTCATAAAAAAAACCCATGTATGAATTCCTCATACATGGGTTTTTGATAGTGAGACACTTTTTTAAAAAGACGTCGAGAACCTGATACCTATCGAACGCGGTCTGTTGGTAGTGGTCGATGGCTCATAAGGTCGTTGCGAAACGGAAATCTCCGCAACCTCGTCAGTAAGGTTATTAACGAAGAAAACAGCACTCCAGTTATCAGCATTAATGCCTGCTCTAAAGTTGGCTAGAGTATAGGAATCCTGATTTGTCCGGCGCGATGGACGAATCTCATTGAACCTTTCTCCGGTGTAACTGGCACTCAATTGCCAGAATGCCCCGTAGCTACCCAACTCGAATTCATAGCGGGCCGTCACATTACCTTTATATTCCGGTACGTTCGGAAGAGCAGTTCCATCCGGTACCGAGAGCGTTCCGTTAGGTAAGGTGAAGTCATCCGTGGTTTCGGCATCGTTGTAAGCCATTGCCGCAGAAAGTGTGAGATTGCTACCCACCAAGTATGTCGCGTCCAATTCGAAACCGGTAATCTCTGCGGTACTGAGGTTATAAACATTGCCGCAGCAGGCCGAAAGTGCGAATTCGTAGACCGTATATTGAATGTCATCCCAGTCAGAACGATACAGCGCACCATTTAACCGCAATCGCGAATCCAGCAACATACTCTTGAAGCCGATCTCATAATTCGTTAAGTAATCGGCGTCCCAGGATTGCTGTCCGGTCGTCGCTACCAAGCCAGGGTCCCTGTTTACCCCGCCAGGTCTGTAGCCTTCGCTGATGCTGCCATAGATCATCACGTCGTCGTTGGCACGCCAGGTAAGGGTGCCTTTATAGATCTGATCATCGTCATCGACGTCGGTATCGGTGGTGATACTATTATCGCCAAACAGCGCTTGCCCCCAGCCGACGTAACCAGCCACATCGGATTCATTCTCGAAGAATCTGGCACCAAGGGTCAGACTCCAGGCATCAGTTAAATCATAAGTGCCTTCACCGAAAATAGCCGACTGAGAATCTGTGCGCTCCTGATCTGTGGTGAAAAATATATCGGCTTTGCCCCTGGCCCAACGATTAGGAGACATCCCGGGTTGTACCCACTCCAGCAGGTACTTATGCTCATTTTCATTGCGGTAATAGCCAACCGTGTAGTTAAAAGGACCATCAAAATTTGATTGCAAACGAAGCTCATGAGTGGTTCGTTTATAGGTACTGGCTTCACGGTAGAATTCTTCCAGACTGGTACAGTCTGTAGCCGAATCTGTCGCCGAGACGGCACTGTAGTCGCAGGCGTAATAAGGCACCCAATAGGCATCTTCGCCGTAGGCGGTATAATCGGCAGTATAATCGACGTCACGATTCAACAATGATCCGGCATAGGTGAGGGAATGATTACCCAAATCACCTTCCAGGGTAAACGACAACTGAGTAAACTCGTCGTCCATCTTATCCGGGTAGAATCGTTGAATATTCAAATCACCCACGTTATCAGGATCATGGTCCCAGGTGCCCCTGGTCTTCATATTCTGGGTAATGACACCTAAGGTGCCGGTCCAACTGTCGTTTAAATCAACCAGCAGTGCCGCTCGAGCCCCTCGCTTATTCAATTCATTGGCGTCATTTTTGACCAGCGTCCCATTGTCAATTGATCTGGTACGCCCAAAATTATTGCCGTTGTAACCATAGCCACCTTCAAGCGCATAGGTCCGTGAACCGGCTATATTATCAATATATCCACCGTCGGCAATGTTCCAGCCAACCAGTCTAAGCGCAGCGGCATCACCAAGGGGTATATTCAAGAAACCTTCAAAGGATTGACTGGGTTCACCGCCAGCCGTGCTGTAGCCAGCCACATCGAATCCACCTTCAAAGCCACTGGAATCGGGTTTGTTAGTAATGATACGAAGCGTTCCAGATTGAGAACTGGCTCCGTATAAGGTCCCTTGCGGTCCTGCCAGCGCCTCGATTCGAGCAATGTCATAGATATGCACATCCAGGTTTTGCCCAATCGCTGTGACAGGTTGTTCATCCAGGTACAAACCCACACTAGGTTGAGAACCCGATGGATTACCGTCACCGCCATCTGATGCACCACGCATGTAGATGGTGGCAAGGCCCGGGCCTACAGACTTGTAAGTCAGGCTAGGCAGCATATTGGCATAATCATCAAATCCATGAATTCCCAACTGCTCCAGTCGTATACTGTCCAAGGCCTGTATACTAATGGGCACATCCTGCATATTTTGATCGCGCTTCTGGGAACTCACTACAATTTCTTCGATTGTGATTGTTTCTTGAGCAAAGGCTTGACCCCCTGCAACCGAAGATGCAGCGACCAGCGTGCCGTACATAAGTCCTCTCTGAGCGCGAATTGCTCGTGCAATCGGACGCATGTTAACCATACCAGGTACCAAAGGCTTGTGACTCATGGTCAAACTCCTCCCTTCACATAGTAAAAATTACTGCGCATATACATAGTTATCTCAGCCATAGTGGGTCGAAATCAACTCTGTATTTACGGCAGTTGTCGCACTGCGCTTACTCTTGATATCGAAGATAACATTACATCAGCTGTTAGGCGACAGGAAAATTACTGTCTGACTTGGGTAACATACTCTTCATGCAAAAAATTACACTGAGCTTAAAGGCCTCAGCTCAACTAAATCAAACATTTTGAGACTTTACTTCTAGTTTGCGTTCATTGCCAAAAGATAAGGCCTATATTTTTGAACCAAACAGTGAATTAATTTCACTATGGGGTTCTCCTTGCAACAGCAATCGATGATTATTCAAATTAATTGCCTTAGATTGGCGTAATGTACTGTTACCTGGCTCGATTAGAGGTAAATGGCAGTTGGGTAATAGTAGCGCTACGGATATCGCCACAGGGCATCACGATATCAATGATTGCATCCGGCTTGGCATGACCGATTGGAAGCATCACATACACGAGATTTTGATCGAGTAGTGGTGAATAAACCGCACTGGTTACTTTGCCAATCACCTGTTCTCCACATCTGACTGGCCAACACTCCTCATTGACAAGGATTGGATCTCCGTCCACAACAGCGCCCATTAAACGTTGGCTAATTCCTTTTTTGAGAATATCCTGCAGCGCAGATTTTCCAACGAAATCTACATCCTGATCTGTATCGATAAAATTGCCTAGACCAACCTCAAACGGGTTGGTGTGGATATCCATGTCATTCCAGTAAGACAGTAAACCAGCCTCCATGCGTTTGATCTGGGAGGGTGCCCCTGGTTGGATGCCGTAGTGAGCACCCGCTTCCATGATTCGATCCCATAGTTGATGCCCGTAGCGACTGTCTTGCAAGAAAACTTCGAAGCCTTTCTCATTGCTCCAGCCGGTACGGCTCAGCAGATAGGGTATGCCGTCGAGTTCTCCCTCCTTAAACCAGTAGTACTTTAATTCCCGCACCCAGTCTCCGAATAAATCGGCAATCACTTCCACGGCGTTGGGACCCTGGACCTGTAATGGTGAGACATCGGGTTCCCTAATGTCGACATCAAGACCTGAATCTATCGCAACGCCCTTTGCCCAGAGCAGGATGTCGTAGTCCGCCAGAGAAAACCAAAATTTTTGTTGCTCCAGACGCAATAAAATTGGATCATTTAACATTCCCCCGTTCCCATCCACCATGGGTGCATATTTGGCTTGACCCACTTTGAAATTTGCCAGATTGCGTGGAGTTAAACGACTGACCAGCGCGAAAGCATCAGGCCCTGTTATTTCTACTTGTCGTTGACAAGCTACATCCCAAAGCGTCACGTCATTTACAAGGTGCCAGTAATCAGCAACCGGATCTTCGTAGTAAACCGGCATGTAGGTATGGTTGTAAATGGTATAGCAGGTACAACCCGCTTCACGAGTCGCATTGAAAAAAGGGGATTTCCTTACCCGGGTGCCAATGGGCAGTGTGATTGCGCCGCTGTTCATCTTAATCTCTCAATTAGCAGAGCCCGTGATTCTAACCGTGGGTGAATGCTGTGAAGCTTGATTAATTCTAACGATCTGGTGAGTCCAACTCATGCTGGTGCGAGATCATCTGCAAACCTTTCACATGAGCTAGCTTCAACCTGACTTCAACAATTATCAATCTAGCTTCGAGCTATTCTGGGTAAAATAGCCGGATACTATGTTTATTACGGCGAGTATGTATGGCCACGTTTCCTGAAAAATTAGCAACCGATGAATTCGTCGTAACCACAGAACTTACGCCACCAAAGGGCATTGATCTCGATAAGCTACTCAATAAGGCTGAATTCCTTGCACCCTTTATCGATGCTTTTAATCTCACCGATTCCCATTCTTCGAGGATGAGCCTGTCACCCATCGCAGTGGCGAGCCGTTTACTCGACTTCGGCTACGAACCTATCCTGCAAATAACGACGCGAGATCGCAATCGAATCAGTCTACAGAGCGACATGCTGGGAGCCGCTGTTTTGGGTATAAAAAATATTGTATGCATGGGAGGCGACCCAGCTCATTTTGGCGATCATCCAGATGCTAAACCCGTGTTCGACCTATCCACGACCGAGCTAATCAACGCCGCGTACCAGCTGAGCCAAGGTCAGGACTTAGCGGGCAATGCTTTGCAAGGTACTCCAACGTTCAACATCGGGGCTGTGGTTAATCCAGGAGCAGATGACCTGGATAGAGAAATTTCCTTATTGGAGGACAAGGTAGCTGCGGGAGCCTGGTTTTTTCAAACCCAGGCTATTTATGATGCTGGCGTTTTTGGCGACTTCATGAATCGAGTCAGTCACCTACCGATTAAGATAATCGCAGGCATCTTGCCGATCAAATCAGTCAAGATGGCAATGTACATGAATGAAAAAATACCAGGCATTCAGATACCAAATCACCTGATGGCTGAGATCGACAGCTCGAAAGATGTTAAGTCCACGAGTGCAGATATTGCTGCCAAGACCATTAGAGCCATCAAAGATAGCTGCGCCGGAGTCCACATGATGGCGATCGGGGCGGAAAGTCAGATTCCAATAATTCTTCAACAGGCAGCTTAAGAATAAACCGATGGAAGCACGAAACTTGCAAATTCTGTCCGAATTAGTTGCAGATGGCTCGATTGAGTTAATCGAAACCAGCACAGAAGTTATTCATCCCGGGCAGGAACTTCTGCCCTACGCGATGAGTGTTTTTGTTCCGGCCTTGGCGAAACGCGAGTTGATGAGTAATCTGGGTCGGCTGCAGTCCTTGAGCCAGGAGGGATTTAGTCCCGTGCCCCATGTGGCTGCGAGGCGACTGTCTTCGGAGGCGCAACTGCGCGAATTCCTGTCGCGTGCGGTGGAAGACTGCCAAGTTCGGCGAGTCCTGCTGATAGCTGGTGACGAGCGAGATCCTAAAGGGCCATTTACAGATACCCTCGATGTACTTGATAGCGGCATACTGCAAGTCTGTGGTATCGAGGAGGTCAGCTTTGCCGGTCATCCCGAGGGACACGCCCTGATCTCACACCAGGTGTTACAAGAGGCGCTGGCTAAGAAGTTGGCGTGGGCGTCCGATGCCGGTATGGGTGCCTCGGTGCTGACCCAGTTTTCCTTCACCCCGGCACGTATTATCCAATTCTGTGCAACCCTGGAGGAGGCCCCCGGTGTACCCGTGTATGTGGGCATGGCGGGACCAACAGACATCGTGTCGCTAATGCGTTATGCCCGCCTGTGCGGAGTAAGCACATCCCTGCGGGCACTGCAAAGTCTGGGAATCAAGGCTGCAAAGCTGGTCATGCATACTGACCCAACTGAGCAACTCCAACTCCTCGCTCATCACTGTGCCACCCATGCAGCAAATAACATCATCGGCATCCACCTGTTCACCTTTGGCGGCTTTTCCAGTTCTGCAAAATGGATGCACAATGCAATTGTAGGGGCGGCCCCACCAACACGGGTCTCCCAGGGGAATTAATGACTGGATTCGCTCGAAACACGAGAACAATGGGACGAGCGCGGAATTTCCGCGAAAACATAATCGAGCAGGCGAGAATAGGTACAAGGTGTAGTTGAACTAATTGCTGCGCTTGAAGCTAATTGATGGGCTATTCTAATAAACAGGCAAGAAGCTAGAATTTTTAAGCGTATTGGTGAAATATCCGGGCTAAGGTTCACCTTGCTCTAGCCGAAAAATTTTTCCCTTCTCCGAGGTGCCGGCATACAAACTGAATGAATTCGAAGCGAGATCGTCCTTATAGCGCAATAGCAGTTCCTTGATAGCGGGGTAGTAAATATTATCCCAGGGGATTTCGGCAGGCTCGAACAGATGTACTTCCGAACACTCGGATCCGACGACAATTTCTGGGCCTAACATCACCCCTCTATAAATAATGTAGACATGATCGATATGTTCAATATCGAAAACCGAGTAAAGCGAATCCAGCCGTATTTTAGCACCGGTCTCCTCCCTGACCTCCCGCAGTGCCGCCTGCTCCAATGACTCCCCGAGTTCCATGTAGCCAGCGGGTAGCGTCCAGCTGCCGACGCGGGGTTCTATGGCGCGTCGACACAGCAGTATCTTGCCTTTCCAGTGGGTTATGCAACCCGTGATAAGCTTCGGGTTCTGGTAATGCACCGTCTGACATTCGTCGCAAACAAAGCGCGACACGGTGTCACCCGCGGGTATTCTCACCACTAGTGTATGCCCACAATCCGTGCAAAAATTCATGCTGACCTCGGCTCAGCTGTCTTTAGGCTCAATCAAATGCAGCAACGCTTTCTCGCGAAGATCAGCTGCCAGCTCGATACCTTTACGTTGCTGCATATCGAATAGAACGTAGATGACTTCCATCGTCGCAGCGGTCTCATGGTTACTGACGTTTGTCATTTCGTAGAAGACAGTGATGGATTTTGTGCCGATTCGTCTCAGACAGGCATGAATCTCCAATAGATTACCCGCCCTGACTTCGGCCCGGTACTCAACGAGATGTCGAACATCCACCCATGCGATTTTGCCTTCTTCATCGCTGGCGCCAGCCCAGCCGAACACCGCATGTAAAAGATGGTAGGCCGCATCGTCGAACATTCCGACATGGAATCGGGTTGTCATGTGACCTAGAACATCACACATCCAAGGGTGGGCTACACCTCTTTGCACACTGATCATCTGGAGGTCACCCCGACTAAATTAGTTGAACCATAATTCATTGAACGCCCATCATCTCAAGGTAACACAACACAAGTCAGGCTCGATCGAATTGCCGCTAAATTGCCAGTTGATTGAGATACCACTTGTTGAAAGTGTCCATGCGACGCTCTTGATCTGACAGAGGTCCTGGCTGGTACTTGCTTGAAGTGATCCCGCGCTGGTTATTCTCGGTGATTACCTGATCCTGCCGCGTCGTAATATCCCACATCCAGATCATACGATCGACATCGACAGATTCGGCCCGGCCATTAACCAACCAGGTAATATCTACATCGGTAAGCATGGCGCTACGCGGCGTGAATACGATCAGGGTAGCGAAATCGTTGCAGGCTATGATCTGGTTGAATGGGCTGTAGGACAGATGCATCCGGCCGTAGTCAAACGCCGTACATTCGCCCATCAGGCAGGCCACGGGTTGACCGTCCTGGGTTTCGCTTTTGATATCGCTTCTGTGAGGGCGTTGCTGATAGAACTTCATGTGTCGGGAATGCTCATCGTCATCGACTGCACCCAGCGGTCGCCCCATTTTACTGGCTTGCTGCTCCCATGCTTCAAGCACTGGCGCGAATGCCTCCACCGCGTCTGCGGGTCCTGAATTCGGTCCAGCGCCGATAGCGATGAGAGCTTCGGGTATATGCCGAGAACAATATTCCGGGTGCGCCGATGTGCAGTGATAACACTCGAAGAAATTTTCAACCACCAACTTCCAGTTTGCATGGGTTGGATAGGACTGCTTATGGGCAATCTTCGCCTGGGTGAATCCATGAAAAGCCAGGTGTGGCTCGAACACTGCGAACTCTTGATCGAATTCTGGTTCTTCGCCCGGCGACAGGTTCAGGAAGATGAATCCATGGTGAATCCTGATGTGACATCTGTGCAGGCTATGTTCCTCCGGCTTGAAGTCCTGTGGCATAAAGCGTGCTGCCTTTAGAGATCCGTCCAACGAGTAGGTCCACGAGTGATATGGGCAAGTCAATCGAGTTCGCATGCCTTGCTTCTCGAGACAGATCAACGAACCACGATGGCGGCACACATTGAAGAAGGCATTGATCTTCAGCTCGTTCTCACGAATGACGATGATTGATTCCCGCCCCACTTCATAAAGAAAAAATTGTCCCGACTCGGGGATGCGGCTGACATGATCCACCAGCAGCCATTTACCGGTCACGATCTTTTGCATGTCCAGATCAAAAACTTCGTCATCACAATAAAATGGCTGCGCCCGAGCGGAATCCCGCTGCGATATTTCCAACAGCGAGGTGAGGGTGCTCTTAGATTTCCTAGTACTCACGTCAGTTCCGAATTCTCATGTTGTCGGGATCATACATCGGTCTGTTCGATCCGCGCTAGAACCGCCAATCACGCCGCTACCGAGAATGACAACCCCGTCACCGGCCGCTAACTCTGATGTTTTTGGTTCGCTGCTCACTATGCTCTCAAGTTATGGTTAGTAGGGTCGTAAACGGGTTCAACTAGCACGGAGGCATTGCGACGTTCACCTAATAGACCGACATCGAAACAGGTGCCTGCATTGGCATAGGCGATGTCCACGTAGGCGAAACCCAAACTTTTTTGAACGTAATGTCCATACCCGCCGGAGGTAGTGATGCCGATACAAAGATCACCGGCGAACACCGGCTCCCCGCCGCGGACATCTGAATCGATTGCATCAATCTCAAAATACACGAGCTTCCAGGACAAGCCCTGTTCCGCCTGCTTCAGGGTGGCGAGCTTGCCGACGAAATCATCCTTGTCAAAACGGATGAATCGATTCATGTCAGCATCCAGCATGGTAACCTCATTGGTTAACTCGGCCCCCCAGCCACGATACGCCTTTTCGATGCGGAGACTGTTTACCGCATACAGGCCGAAGTTGCATATGCCGAATTCCTGGCCAGCATCCCACAGCGCATCATAGAGCTCTTGCATATCATCGATGGCAGTATGTAACTCCCAACCCAGTTCTCCGACATAATTGACACGCAGGGCGCGTACCGATTTTCCTGCGACTTCAATTTCACGGCCAGTCAACCAGGGGAAAGCGGGACTGTCCATCGGCGTATCCGTAAGCTTACGCAATAGCTCTCTTGATTTGGGTCCGGCCACTACCAGTACCCCCCTTTCCTCGGTTACGTTGCAGATGCTCAATTGCTCCTGCGGCATCTTGCCCTGGTTAAGGAAATCGAGATCTCGTGATTCCGCAGCAGCGGCTGAAAGCAGGTAGAAGCGGTCGTCGGCTAGCCGGGTGATAGTCATCTCAGCCTGAATCCGGCCGGCCTCTGAGAGCACATGGGCAAGGGTAATGCTGCCCGGTTTTACGGAAATATTGTTGGCACACACCCGGTTGAGATAGCTATGGGCATCTGGTCCGGTCAGGTCGTACTTGGCAAACCCTGTCAGATCCAAGATGCCAACGCGCTCACGGACAGCCCTGCACTCATCGTGTACCAACTCGAAAACATTATTGCGCCGATAACTGTATTGCTCTACGCGGCCATCGGTAGAGAACCACTGGGGTCGTTCCCAGCCAAAAGTTTGGGTGTATACACAACCCTGTGCCTTCAATGTACTCTGCAATGGGCTGGTTCGACAGTCACGCGCGGCCGGCAGTTCTTCACCCGGCATCGGCGTGAAATAGGTCATGCCGTAATCCTGAAAACCCTTTGCCTGCATATAGTCATCATTGGCGAAACCACCAAAACGGCGTGGATCGAAGCCAGTCATATTAATTTCTGAATCACCGTGTAAGATCCATTGTGCGAGGTATTTTCCACATCCGGCACCTTGGGCGATACCGAAGGAAGAGCCGCAACAGAGCCAGAAGTTTCTCAGCCCCGCCACAGGACCCAGCAGAGGTGGACCGTCCGCACTGTGCGAAATGGCGCCATTGACGACACGCTTGATACCCGCAGCTTCCAGCACCGGCATGCGCTCTAACGCCCGGCCTAACCATGGCATCAATCGTTCAAGGTCATCGGTAAACAGTTCGCTGTCCGAATCCCAGTTCGGATAGCCCCGCGGTGCCCAGGCCTGGGTCATCCCGGTGTGTTCATAGATGCCGATCAGGCCGCTGTGCTGCTCTTGTCGAATGTAGGCGGACGCATAGGGATCTCGAATCACCGGAATTTCCTGGTCACTTGTTTCAAACTCGGGAACCGAACCGGTAACCACATAGTGGTGTTCCATATTGCAGATGGGCAAATCGGTACCAACCAATTTTGCTATCTCTCGTGCATAACAACCTGCAGCGTTGATCACGATCTCTGCCCTTACCAGGCCTTTCTCAGTGACCACTTCCCATTCCCCCGTGACTAGCGCCCTGATATCTGTCACGCGATTGTGCCGCCTGATAGTCGCACCCAGATTCCTCGCCCCACGGGCCATAGCCTGGGTCAGGCCAGATGGATCGGCGTGGCCATCATCCAGGGTCCAGGCACCTGCCAATACGCCCTCGGTGTTCATCAACGGATTGATGCGGCGAATCTCATCCGGCCCGATGATCTGCATGCGAAACCCGATGTTATCGGCGATACCCTGCATATAATTAAACCAATCCAGATCATCTTTGGATCTGGCGAGACGGATACCGCCGGAGGCATGCCAACCGACATTTTGCCCGGTGAGTTGTTCGAGTTTGGGGTAGAGGGTGTTGCCATGGTGGTGAATCTTGGCCAGATTGTAATTACCCACCAGGCTTGGGCACTGACCAGCCGCATGCCAGGTCGAGCCGGAAGTCAGCTCACGCTTTTCGAGCAGCAGCACGTCGCTGCATCCCTCCTCGGCTAGATGATACAACAGGCCCACACCCATAATTCCGCCGCCAACTATCACGATACGGAAGTGATCGGGTATCTCAATCTGCATGGGGATAACGATAGGGGTAGATTATCGGGGACACATAGGTCATGGTTAGCCGAACGCCTGGTCAAGATCTTCGACATTCTCGATGCCGACACTGAATCGAATCAAGGTGTCTTCGATACCGAATTCCTTGCGAACATCTGACGGGAAGCTGGCATGGGTCATGTTTCTGCATCTTCTACTAACCAGTAGCCGATGCGGTCCTTAATGGGGCCACACGGGTTTATGAATTCGAGTTTGATGTAGACCTCAGCTTCGACGGAAGTGGTCATTCGGTTGAGTTTAACCTTGGGCGTTTTACCGATCGCGCCGAGAATATTTTGACAAATCATGGGCGGAATATGAACTAATCTGAAGGTTGACGCAAGGACTCGACGTAACGAAAAGTTCATTCAACTCAAAATCGGTACCCTGTTGAATTCAGGTCATTGCTTAAGAGTCTAATCGCGTCAGCAGCCTCCATGCTCAGTGTGGAGAGTGTACCAAGGGCAATTACCGCAAACAGATTTCACAGTGTATAACAGTGGCATGGACACCAGTACGTGATCTGGCTTATTTTCTATGGCACCGCCTTTTCCGCGCGTATCACATAGTTGGAAATTCTGAAAAACCATAAAGTTATGGACAGATCGAAACATACTGGCAAAATAGGATTTCAATCGCAAAACAAGGATCTATTGTTGTGGTCATGTTGATCAAGAATCACTCAAACTCTGCCATCCTGTGAACTTCCAAGGGGAGTTTATCAAACACGGTCACTGTGATGTTTCTCAGTTGGCGGAAAGATTGTCGAATCTTCCAGCGACTGTGTGGGAGGCGGACGCCTTCCGGCAACGAAAGTTCGAAGTACACCAGGACACACAAACCATCAAGCTGTTGATGGATGAGGATTTTCGACATACTCATCCATCGGTCCAGCCCCAATTTCATCAGTTTTTGGATCTGTTGGAACCCATTCTGGTGCAGTTGCGTAATTTGTTCGATAGTTCTGAAACAGCAAAAGAGCTGGTGGCAAATAATTACCGACCTGGTTATTTCATCCGTATCATCCTGGTGAATCTAAAATCGAAGGGATCCATTGCCCGGCATTTCGATGATTATGAATCCCTGAAGCGATCACATCGCATCCATCTACCAATCATTACCAACCCGAAAGTGCTTATCACCGTCGGTGACACCACAAAACATATAAAGCTTGGTGAAATTTGGGAGATTAACAATCGAGAACACCACTGGGTGAATAACGAGAGTAATCAAGATCGGGTGCATATGATTCTGGACTACGTACTTCCCGGTGAGACGGTAATCGACAGAGACGGCGCTACCCTCACATGCTAGTAAGTTATCTGCTGGAGAGATATAGCCTGCATACTTCATCAAGGCGCTGGAGATTCTTGTCCAAGCCTTGCGTTATAATGGATTGACATGTTTTTGACAAAGTTGCAATTTGTTGTGGTAATTCACTGATCGGCTTTCTGAAAAATCTGGCATCGCATTATGTCCCATCTCCCTTGAGCCCTGGAATTACCGGGGCCTGACCAGAGGTTCCATAAACTGCTTAGCCAAATTTCCCAGAACTTCCGATCCCTTCTTGAAGTATGCAGGCTGGCAAATGATCGTCACTGATAAATTCATATTGACTCATATGCACAAGACCGGTGGCCAAACCCTCAATCAGGTCATCCAAAACTGTATTCCTGATCATCAGGTAATTGGCTACCACTATCCTCTTGATATGTTGCCGGAAAAGTATGTCGACTTGCCTGTCATTGGTATAGTTAGAAATCCATGGGACTGGTACGTATCCTGGTATGCTTTCAACTTATTGCCGAACGTGACTAATATGTTGTTCGATGTGCTGTCTGATGGTGGTCATGCGAATTTCAAAGATACAGTAACAAATCTGATTAACCTGGGTTCGAATGAGTTACAGAGTCAGCATTATCGGCACTGTTTGGAAATCGTGTTTCCAGAATCGCTCGAGGGTAATCGCGGCGTTGGGCTTAGAAAAAGTGACATTCGAAATTTTACGGACGACGATACCGGATACTATTCCTGGCTATTTAATCGCATGCACGGAGACATCGGTAATCAGAACCTGATCATTGGTCGGCAAGAAAATCTCGAAGAAAGTTTTCTGGAAATTATGGAACAGTTAGCGGTTGAAGAGCGGGACTGCATCAGGCAGGAATTCTCGAAAGTCGGCAGGAGTAATTCTTCCAGGCATCAGCATTACTCCGCCTACTACGATGATGAGCTGATGCAGCTACTGGCTGAAAAGGAACGGAGCCTGATCGATCATTTCGGCTATTCATTCGAAGATAATCATCAATCAAGGGGGTCTATAAAGTTTCCCATCGCCGAAACTACGAGCTTCCATAGGGATTTTCAAAAACCAAGCGGCAATTCAAAGAACTTCTTGTTACTAAAGGAAGATTATGACGTAGGCTCTATCATCGATACGCTGGAACAGCTCCCTCCATCTGCCTGGCTCAAATCCGCAAGAGACCAACGCTACGAGGCTCATCGCAATACGCAGGCGCTAAATCTGATTTACGATTCTGATTTCCGTCATGTCGATCCAACGTACCATGATTTGTATGAATACTTTGAGAGCGAGCTACAGCCACTGATCGATCTTGTTTCGAATTTCTACCAAACGGATGGTTTCGTTGTGCGTTTAATCTTCACAATGCTAAAGGCGCATCAACGCATCCCATTGCACAAAGACAAGCTGTATACATTAATCAACTGCCATCGAATACATGTTCCCATTAGAACCAACGACCAGGTGACGTTTCTAGTAGGCGGGGAAGAAAAACGAATGCAGGTCGGTGAAATCTGGGAAATCAACAACGCAACTTATCATCGGGTGGTGAATCATAGCGACGAAGAGAGGGTTCACTTGATTCTGGATTGGGTTCCGAATATCACCATTCCTGCAGGAGACTTGGCGACGTCATCTAGTAGTATTTCAAAACAGAGAAACCCCGGCAATATTTTTAAAAATACGCCGCGCAACGCTCTTTGCCCTTGTGGTTCAGGTAGGCGATACAAACATTGTCATGGTGCAATAAATTAACCAGACGATTTACACCTGGCTGTATTCAAGGTTCAAAATTTACAATAAATCCACTTTGAGTTATATTTAGTGAATCGGTTATTGAGTAAATCGTCGAGCAATTTCCAGATCATAAGGCAGTTCTGAATATTCGAAATCTGGTCTATATGCCCACTCGATTTCATCAGTTACTGGCGTCGCCAGGTATTCGGTATCTTCCAGTTTGTAGCTGTATGTTAAATGAGAGCCATCGTCGTCAAAGGCTAGCTTCTCAATTCGATGTTTCCCTGCACCAGAGGGCAAATCAGTCGCATTCCCTTGTCGGAACTGGGCTCGTGCATATCCTTGCTCCGCTGCTAACCGAAACCACCTAACTGCTTCAACATCATTCTCTGGAGCACCACGTCCATTGGTGTACATTATTCCCAGATTGAACTGGGCGTCTGCATCTCCTTGTTCTGCTAATCGCTTAGTTTCTTCAAAATCCTGCCCACTAGCACCTCCTGAGAATCCAATAACCAGAAGAAAGAGGAGGGTTGTGTTGAGGAGGGGTTTCATAGTAACTCTCAAAAATACCTAACCGTTCGTCCACAATAGTATGTATAGGGTGCAGATGGAACCATCCTTGTGCAAGGGGGTGTACCCCGGGGGGTGGGGTCAACTGACTGGCAATTTGACTAACTCCGAGTAGGATCGCGCGCGCGCAAAAGAAAGAGCCTAGTCGGGAGGCCTATAACGCCTCAGAGGCTATTAAAAGGTATTACGTGTTAAACTATACAGCCTGTAAGCCAGAGAATACGTGCCTTGGCAGCCATCCAGCTTCATGATTAGATTAGTTCGAACGTCATTGAGTGAGCTGAAGTCTTCGGGTGCGGCAGTAAGCGTGCCACCGATTCTAACTCCGGGCATGCGCGAAAGCCCTGCATTGCCAGCATAAGGAGCGGTGTATATATAGCTCGTCCCGCCGACCACGAGAACCATTATGATGGCGATCGTTGCGATGTTCAGCTTTCTAATCATCTTGGTAGTTTCCTCATATTCATACCCAGAAGATAGTATAGATATCGGCTATCAGGGAAGTGGGTGAGGATGCTTAAGGGCATCTATTTTCTGATGACTTGATGAGTATCTCTGATAATTCAGCGGTTGAAAATCTTAAAGCCAAGTCAGTGATGTCTTTATACTTACAAGCATTATAAATAGTGAGCATCGAGCTTAATTTTGCTTCCCAAACTTTTGGGTCCATTAGGCCAAGTTTGTACTGAAGAAAATCATTTTCATAAAGCATCCAAATTTGCCATGTAGCGTCCCTTACTGTGGTTGTATCTTCTGAGTAAGTCCCATCTACGATTCCGCTGATATATTCAACAAAGCTTGAGTCACCTTCGTCAAACCCACCAATAATATCGACCAGCACCTCGGTTCTAGACTGTTGCTGTGCAGCCAAAGCTATTTTTTGAGATTGCTCCATTTGCAATCCAACAAATATAAGTGAACCTATAACTCCCAAGATACCTATTACGTTAATAATTCTTTCGATGCTCATTGCGTCATGTCCCCTGATAGATACTTATTTAGGTATTAAAGATACTTATAATATCAACCATCAAAACCAGCTATTCGATTTTTTTAGATTTTTTTCAAATTAGCTTTTAAGTATGGGGTTGGCAACTGTAATTATTAAGGCAGGGGGAGGCTAATTGGGAATTGTAATAGGACTGATTGCACAGACCTTAACTAGCATATCTCGCCAACCGACTATTCGGAATAATAATGGATATTCCTTCTTTGGTACCTTCAGGCATCTACCAGGGCATTCTTCGGTTAGTGTAACGACGGCCCTGGTCTGCAACTTCTGCTCCCGGATTTGCACCAATGCGTACTCCTTCATCTATCATCG
>PCCP01000089.1 GCA_002731775.1 Gammaproteobacteria bacterium | reverse complement strand
TGGTTATCGCCACAGGACGAAGATATCGAACCACCCGCCTTGTGATCCAAAGCCTGGGTTTTGACGTGTACGCCGTCTGTAACGGTGGTGCACTCGTGAAGGGACCTGAACAATCTACTTTGCACGCGGAAAACTACGATGTCACACCCGTGACTGAACTCGCGCGGGAGCTCGATTTGACGTTATTTGCTCAGCGAGACGCACACGAACTCGGTGGCGCTGATTTCATCATTGATACCGGCAGCAATTGGAACGATGCGACGCATGCTCATTTCAACAACAATTCCGAGTGGGCAGAAAAAGCTGACCTGCTGGCTTCCGAACCTGCGTATCTTGTGTCTGGCGCATTCGACAGAGAGTCAGCTCTGAACGAGTTCGCCAGAGAAATCGCCAGTCGATTCCCGGGCATCTACAACACGATTATCCTACCCCTTCTGGATTCAGGGCATTTTTATTGTGAGATCTCACCGAAGCACATAGATAAGTGGCACGGACTGACCAAATTACACGAACACCTGGGCATAGAAGCCGAACATACCTGTACCGTGGGCGATCAACTCAATGATATGGCCATGGTAACAGCCGCTGGCCACGGAGTTGCCATGGGCAATGGTCACGAGGATCTGCAAAAAGTTGCCCGCTTTATCTGTGGCGATAACAAGGAAGACGGCATCCTTGATGTAGTGAACTACATTCACGACATCAACAAAACCCACGCGCAAGCCTCTTAGATGGCAAACGAGACCTGGCTCTTTGGTTACGGCTCTATCATGTGGAACACCGGATTCAACTTTGAAACCAGTGAACTGTGTCATGTCAAAGGCTGGGTCAGGCGATTCTGGCAGGGATCAACAGACCATCGCGGTACACCTGAGTTTCCGGGCCGTGTCGTTACCCTGATTGAATCTGCAAGCGAACACTGCTGGGGTACTGCGTATCGATTACCCGCTTGCGAAGCAACCGACATCATAGACGACCTGGACTACCGGGAGAAAGGCGGATATGACAGGACCGAGCTGTCCCTCACCCTCAGTAGCGGCCGAACAATCGCGGGTATCACGTACATAGCGCACCCACACAACCCTAACTATCTTGGTGAGTCACCCCTCGAGGATATCGCAAGACAGATCAGTTTCTCGACCGGTCCCAGCGGCAGTAATAAAGAGTATATACTCGAGCTTCACCAGGCCCTGGAACAGCACAACATTCAGGACGGCCACGTAGAAACTCTTGCACAACTCATCCTGCGACAGACGGAATCGACTTTATGAATATTATCCCCCAGCTAGCCGCTGACAAAGACATCATGGCCACGTGGCGACGCGATATACATGCGCATCCCGAAATCGCATTTGAAGAACACAGAACCGCAGCACTCGTGGCTGACAAACTCCGTGAGTTTGGCATTGAGATCGAAACCGGTATTGCCGGTACAGGTGTTGTCGGCACGCTGACAAAGGGCCGAGGCAACAGGGCCATTGGTCTTCGCGCTGACCTGGACGCCCTGCCCATCCAGGAAGCAAACGAGTTTGCGCACAAGTCTACTCATGCCGGCAAGATGCACGCCTGCGGTCATGATGGCCACACCACTATGTTGCTGGGAGCTGCCAAATATCTGGCAGAACATGGTGAATTTGAAGGAACGGTTTACTTTATTTTCCAGCCCGCAGAAGAAAACGAAGGTGGTGGCCGTGCCATGGTCGAGGAAGGTCTGTTCGACCGATACCCCATGGAAGCGGTTTACGGGATGCACAATATCCCCGGCATGCCAGTCGGCACCTTTGCGATAAAACCTGGCCCGATGATGGCCGCTTTTGATATTTTTGAACTGGTGGTCACTGGCAAAGGTGGCCATGCCGCGATGCCCCACCTCACCATTGACCCGATGGTTGTCGGTACAAAAATCGTCGAGGCCTACCAGTCCATTGTCAGCCGATCAATCGATCCGCAGGACCCGGTTGTTCTTTCGGTCACCCAGTTCCACGCCGGTGATGCCTACAATGTCATTCCCAATGAAGTGTCTATCAGCGGATGTACCCGCTGTTTCTCCCCAAAAGTACAGGCGCAACTGGAAGCACAGATGAAACAGGTAGCAACCGAAATCTGCCGTGCCTATGGCGCGAGCTGCGAGTTCACGTACGAACGGCGTTACCCACCGACGGTCAATTCAGAAATAGAAGCACACCTGGCCGGTAGTGTTGCCGCGGAACTGGTCGGCGCTGACCGTGTCAACCTGACTCCTAAATCAGCAATGGGTTCTGAGGATTTTGCCTATATGCTGCAGGAGAAACCCGGTGCGTATATTTGGATTGGCAACGGCGATGGCGAAGGGTCATGCATGGTACACAACCCCGGTTACGACTTTAACGACGATATCCTGCCAATCGGCGCTACCTGGTGGGTAAAACTCGCGGAGACCAGCCTGCCGCCGATTGCATAACTTCTATTAGACAGGCTTTATTCGACAACCTGAAATCCCGTTCTGGGGAAATGCACCACTATCCGCCCGACCTGATCATCGTTTCGGGCAACAGCTATCTCATCCATACCCGCTGCCAGTAGCTCACCTATCACCGGCTGGAAGCCGTAGTCGATTGGCATCACCGACACTAACTGCCCCGCCTGGAAATTATCCAGAAAAGCTGCGTCCACCATTTCTTCCGGCTCCGAGGCACTCGCCTGGGCGAGGGCCTCTGAACCGGCGATCATGTCGACATTGCCATGGCCAAAGGACACCATTTTTTCATACCATGCCACCAGATGTTCAAACGGCGAAAAGTAATCCCGCAGAGCCTCCTGCGTATAGATAAACCACACATTATGATAGGTAGAAAAGTCTGCAATGCTGGGTTTATCACCAAACAGGAAAGGTCCGCCGACGGACAGCTGTTGATCCAGTTGGTTAAGGTGGCCTATAAAATGTGGTTCCGCAGTCTCAAATGGCATTCCCAATAATTCACTGGAACCTTTCGAAAACTCTGCCCTGTCTGCCATGAATGCCGACATTGCGCTTTCATCCTGGAACAGCGGATTAGTCGCCGCGGCTTTCGGTTGAAATGCGATCGCTACGCATACCTTGAAGAGAAACGTATCCGTCCAGTGGGCAACCGTATTGATCATCGCTAGATGCTCTTCCGGGTAGATTGTGTTTTCCGGATAAATTTCATCTATCACCCTGCAAATGATTGCTGTATCGCAATAGACATCGGCGCCAATCTGCATAACCGGGGTTTTCCGGTAGCCACCGGTCAGTGGAATGGTATCGGGCCTGGGCATAATCATCGGTATTTCTACGGATTGATAACTCACTCCTTTATAGCCAAGGATTGAACGTACTTTTTCAGAGAAAGGTGATTCTGCGTATTGGTGTAGGACGATTCCGCTCATGGTGTACTCCCTGGATAGACGGGCGGAATGATAGCAGGCAGCTCATGGCAGGCCAGCGATTTTTCTCCTATAGTCAACGTACCAATTACAATGAGTGAACCGCATGAGACTATCTGAACCCCGCATACCTGCCATCCATGAAGACGACTGGAACGAAGAACAAAACGCCGCACTGGGCGGACAGAAAATGCGAGGCAATGTACAAAACATTTTCCGCACGCTTGCACACCATGAAAAGCTCGCTAAACGATGGCTCGTGTTTGGCAATCACATTCTCGCAAAATCCACCCTGCTACCGCGCGACCGGGAAATCGCCATTCTTAGGGCAGGCTTTCTCTCAAAATCAGGGTATGAATGGGGTCAGCATGTGGTCATAGGTAAAGCTGCAGGACTCTCAGATGAAGAACTTGAGGGCATCAAGGTCGGTGACTCTGCCAGCTGCTGGAATGAACCGGAGAAGCTGATACTTAAAGCTGCCGACGAGTTACACGAAGATGTGTTTATAACCGACGACACATGGGTGGGATTGGAAAAACACTACAGCACCCAACAGATCATGGATATGGTATTTACCTGCGGGCAATACAGAATGCTGGCCGGTGCACTGAACTCTTTCGGGGTTCAGCTGGATGACGATTTGGTGGGGTTGTAGCACCCTGGTGTGGTTTCATCAGGCACAGGGCAGGCACATGCTCCAGCTCGCTCTATAACTTTATCCTCGACCTGCCTGGCTTTCATTGGCAACAACCATAGAAAACCGGCATGCTCTTGTTTTTCAATTAATCGATAAGGTGAAGTCATGGCTGATTACATTCCGCCCACTCTGGACTGGGTCCGCAAACAGGTTGAAGAGTACGAAGCGAGTGGCGGGACAAAAGGCACAACCTTGCTTGATACGGGCATGCCGTGCATCGTCGTCACACACACCGGCAACCAGACCGGAGCTATTCGAAAAATACCGCTGATGCGCGTCAAGGTCGACAAAAGCTACGTATTGGTAGGTTCAATGGGCGGTCAACCGAAGAACCCGGTCTGGGTTTACAACCTTCGCGCAAACCCAAGCGTAGAAATTCGCGATGAAACCGAGGTCACCGCAATGACGGCTCGGGAAGTCACAGACGAAGAAGAAAGAGCGCGATTATGGAAAGTTTGTGTTGAAGTATTCCCACCCTATGGAGAGTACAAGGCAAAGACGACTCGGAAGATTCCAGTGTTTGTCGCCGAACGAAGCTAAGACCGGGGAGAACCACATCAATGATCAGCGTTTGAGTTAGTTTCCGCATGGACGAAGCCACCCTGCTCTGGGGATTCCTGTTCGGAACCATCGGTATTGCGATGGCGGTTTACGGCAGGAAGCAAAAAAAAATAGTGCCGATGGCTTGCGGTGTGATGCTGGTGGTTTTCCCCTACGTGGTCACTGAAGTGTATGCGCTGGTTGGGCTCGGTACCTTGCTCATTATCATTCCGTTTTTTATACGTCAGTAACGGGATCCATAATTTTTATCCATCCGTTTCACTCACTTTAACTTCCCTGTAGAGTGTGGCCTGATCTGTCAGGACAGATCAACGCTCTTGTCAATCTGCGCCCAAGCCAGCCTGGCAAGGTCATAGGCGCCTGACCCGGCTTCTTCGGCACTGCGGCTCGCGGCGGTGCCGTCCCGGACCCGCTTGGCGATACCCTGTAGAATAGCTGCCAGGCGAAACATGTTGAACGCCAGGTAATAATCCCAGTTATCAATGCCGGAACGACCCGTTCTTCGGCAGTAAGCTTCGATATACTCTTGTTCGCTTGGAATGCCCAGGGCCTTCAAGTCAACGCCACTTAATGAATCCCGATATCGCATACACAGGTAGGCGAAATCACTGAGCGGGTTGCCAAGCGTACTCAACTCCCAGTCCAGGATGCCTATCACTTCGTTCCGCTCTTTGTGCATCATCATGTTGTCGATCTTCGGGTCGCCGTGAACGATGGTGCAGCTATCTTCCTGCGGGACGTTTTTTGGCAGGTACTCGATGAGGTTATCCATAAAAGGATTCTCTTCGGTCTTCGTATATTCATACTGGCTGGACCAACGGGATAACTGCCGTTCTATATAGGCGTTGTGCTTCCCAAAATCAGAAAGCCCTACGGCTTCGAAATCAACGCAGTGAAGTTTAGCCAGCGCGTCATTGGCGGTATCCCATATCTCGCCGCGTTCCTGCGGCGTATAAGGTCCGGCGGTACTATCCCAGATGACCCGGCCATCAAGGTATTCCATGATGTAGAACCAGGTACCAATCACGTCATCATCAGTACAAAGCGCGTAGGTTTTAGCCGTTGGCACATTGGTGTTCTGTAGTGCGGACATCACTTTGAACTCGCGATCGACAGCGTGCGCAGACTTCAGCAGTTCCCCCGGCGGCTTGCGGCGCATCACGTACTGCTCCTCACCTGCAGACAACAGGTAAGTCGGATTGGACTGACCGCCGGCAAACTCTTCCGCAGTTATCTTGCCGGAAAAACCGTCTACGTTCGCCTCCATGAATTCTTGCAGCCTGCCGATATCAAACTGATGCCGCTCCTGTACAGCGATCGTACCTATATTCTCTTCTGGATCAAACTCAGCCATGTCAGTTCCTACTTATTGATTTCTTTGGAGCAACGCCATATTCAAACCCGCGTGTTTCCAAAGGCGCTTAAGTTACCAGCTTCATGATTGATAGACCAGAATCGCGTCAGTCGTTATCAGGTTCACGGAGCTCAATCTCCAAATCTGGAGCAGGAGATACAACAATGAAACGTTCGCGAAAGTAATCAAGATACAACTTCGAATGATCCGGTACCTGGTTAATAGCTTCAGCACCAGTCATCCATCGGTAATCACTATGCTCGTAGTTCAGTGTAACCGGGGTAGTTTGATCAACAAACGCTACGAAGGTAACCAATGCCTTGTTCGAATCAGCATGTGGAATCTCCATGCCGAAGGAAAACAGCCGACCTGGCCTCAATCCTGTTTCCTCGCCAAGTTCACGAACTGCAGTTTGCAGCGGCGCCTCGCCAGCTTTGGGGGTACCTGCCACGGGCCACCAGGCATCTATGTGTTGGCCGCCACTTCTTTTCAGGAAAAGTACTTTACGTTCATCAGGGAACTGCCTAATGACATAGACGATGACGCCAACAACAGGTCGAGGCGACGCCATCAAATATAGATCAGCTAACGGTCCAGGTGTGCCCACTGCGAAGTAAATCATTAATATCCGCAGGACCTTTCGCCTCGCGAACGACAATTCGCTGCTGATAAACATCATCTGTATAGCTGGGTGCTGTCGATTCGCAGTACAAAACACCAATCGGCTCAGGAAACTCTGGTAACTTCAAACCAGCCAGCATCTGGGCCAACACCTTATTGGTTTCATCATGCACAACCAAGTCATCGATAGTCACACCATCGTCACCAATGGTCACGATTTCGAGCAATAGCGTCTTGGCATTCAATCGGAGACCCTTCCGCTCTTCTACACCAAAGGTCAACGGTTTTCCGTGCTCTAGCACGAGCCTTGTATCAGCCGCAGTTTTCTTATCCTTGATTTGGTCGAAAATACCGTCGTTGTAGACAGGGCAGTTCTGATAAATTTCAACAAAAGATGTGCCCTTGTGATCATGTGCACGACCAAGAACAGGAGCCAGGTGCTTGGCTTCAGTATCGATAGTTCGTGCGA
>PCCP01000088.1 GCA_002731775.1 Gammaproteobacteria bacterium | reverse complement strand
TGCCAGAGAATGGCCAGTTTTCCCATCTTGAATAGGGATTGGCGACCATCGACATCGACCAACACAGTCTCGAATACCTCGTCCATATCATGGGTTTCCCCGGGCAGATGCTGGTAATACCAGACCATCTCGCCGCTGTCTGGATTTAGTGCCAGGGTGGAATTGGTGTAGAGGGCATCACCGGAGGTGCCGCGCACCGCTCTGGCCCAGGGCTTGGCCTGGGCTGTTCCCCAGTACACCAGGTTGGCTTCGGGATCATAGCTGCCAGCGATCCAGGCGTCGCTGCCGGCCCTGAAGCGCAGCGGTAAATCACCCCAGGTATCGCCGCCCGGCGTTCCCGGTCGCGCTACGGTGTCGGTACGCCACTTCTCCTCCCCCGTGAGTGGATCGTGACCGGTTATGAAACAGACATCATCTTTGTAGCGTTCACAACCGTTGATCCCGGTGACCAAGGTGCCATTTGCCACTATGGGTCCGGCCACATAGTGATAGCCCAGGGCAGGGTCCGCCACTGGCGTTTCCCACACCAACAAACCGCTGCGCGCATCGATGGCCCTGATGCTGGCATTCTCGGTCGCGGCATAAATCATGTCGCCGAAGATAGCGATGTTCTTCTGCACACCGCGGCCAACTCCAGCGAACGCCGTCGCCGGCATGGCGGCAGTGCCCAGTTGGTCGGGGCCGAGAGCGACGGCGTTAGAACCTTCTATCGTGGGGGTTATGCCGGGGCGATATTCCCAAATGAGATCACCATTGGCGGCGTTTAGGGCCTGGATCACGCCCCTGGGACCGGGTAAAAACATGATGCCGTCGTGGATCAGAGGTGCGGCCTCGCCGGCGCCGGTATCATCCATCGCCCAGGACCAGACCAACCGCAGTTGGCCCACATTTTCAGAATTGATCTGATCGAGTGCGCTATATCCCCAACCCGCTTGGGTGCCCCTCCAACTGAGCCAGTCGCCGCTCGGCGGGCTGCGGAGCAATTCTTCGGTCACGCTCTGGTAATTGTTAATTTGTGCTGCTACGGCAGTGCTACCGACCAAGAGGGCTACGGCAAGGCAATTTTCGATTTTTGTTTTCATTATAATAACTTCGGGTTTTCAGGGTAGTTGATTAAGCCAGAATAAAGGAGGACAGACCACGTTTTCTTGTCTTTGTCGTTTCATGTTTGCCATTTGCCATAAGAAAACGTGGTCTGCCCCTAGGCATCACCTCAAAATATTTAACTAAATTAAAAGGTTAAACGAATATAACGTGCTCAACTCTCTATTTTGATTGATTGTGCGGTACCTGGAAGTACGCAAGCTCGGAGCAGGGGGGGTATTTTGCCGTTCCGGTGGGCCATCCCTGGCCCAACCGAACGGAAAAACAATACCCCTTGCCAAGCCCCGTTGTACGTATCAACTACAAACAATCTGCTCTACATTTTTATGGAGATATCTCAGGGTCTGCCCTTCTTTTATTTAACCCCCGACGGCAATACGGAATGCCTTGCTTCTGCCTCAATGAAAACCCGTTGCACGTTTTCGTAGGCTTTCTTGATCTTGTCGTCGAGCAGGGCGACGGCATCTTCGATATCGGTGGCCGTTGCCTGGTCGCTAAATTCAACGCTGATATTTACCAGAATAAAATCCGGCCCCATGTGCATGGTTAACACTTCATTGACGTGATTGATGTTGCGTATTGTCAGCGCGAGTTTTCTGATGCCCCTGACCACATGATTGTTTGCGCTTTCGCCTATCAGCAGACTTTTTGTTTCCACTGCCAGCCACACGGCAGTGCCGGCGAGGATCAGGCCGATCACAATCGAAGCGACGCCGTCCAGGTACAGGTTTCCTGTCAGCTGAGTCAGTGCAGTGGCGATCAATGCAACCGTTAAGCCCAGCATTGCCGCTGAATCCTCGAACAGGACCACGAATATAGATGGGTCTTTGCCGCGGTGCACGGCTTCGAGGTAGCCACTATCGCCTTTCTCCCGTCTGAATTCCTTGAGTGCGAAATACCAGGCGCCGCCTTCGAAGACCAGGGCCAGCCCCAGCACAATATAATTAATCAGGATGTTTTCGATAGCAACGGGATTGCCAAGGCGATGGATGCCCTCGTAAATGGAGATGCCGGCGCCAACTGCGAAGATCATGATGGCGACGATAAAACTCCAGAAATAAATTTCCTTGCCGTGTCCAAAGGGAAACTGATCATCGGCCGGTTTTTTCGATTGCTTTAGTCCATATAGAAGTAGTATCTGGTTGCCGGTATCGACGACAGAATGGATGCCTTCGGAGAACATAGCCGAGCTGCCAGTGATGAATGCAGCAACAAACTTCATCAGGGCGATTAAGCTATTGCCCACCAGTGCGGCGTAGATAACCAATTTTCGTGAAGAAGCCATAGGGATATTTTGCTTAGTTGGAATTCAACTCATCATAGAGAATATGGATTTCGAGTAAAAGCATTAAGATTGCAGAAGATAAAATGCGGTCTGTCCGCCTCTTTACGCGAATAGTCCCACGCTATCACAGCGTTACAAGCCTACGGTTTTGTCCCAATTTAATACCTGGTGTTTCTCCAGGATACGCAGCAACTCGTCTATCGGAATGGCTCGTAGCTCACCTCGAGAACTGGTCACCGTAGTAGCCTTGAAGATGGCATTGTAGATGGCTTCTTCCGTGGCTTCAGCCGTTGCCGCAAACAGCGGCGACATTGCCTCATTGACCAGCACCGATACCGGTACCGGCTCATCACTGCTGCGAGGCTTACGCACAGCGGGGTTGCTGGAAAAAGCGATGACATAGTCGCCAGATCCATTACTGGCGAAGGAACCGGTGCGTGCCAGTCCCATGATGGCGCGCCTGGCTAGCCGATCCAGATTACGTGCTGTTAGCGGTGCGTCGGTGGCAACGACGATCATGATTGAACCATCTTCCTTATCTGCATCCTCTACCGGTTCGAGAAAATTGCGATAGGAATAATTGCCGAGTTCCCTGCCCACCGGTGCGCCATTGATTGAGAGGGCCCCGCCGTGATTGGTTTGCACGAGTACGCCAATGGTGAAGCCCCCCAAGGCCTCGGGCAGGACTCTGGAGCTGGTACCGATGCCGCCTTTCAAGCCGAATGCCTGGGTGCCGGTACCGGCGCCGACGCTGCCTTCGGTAACGGGGCCACCGCGGGCACCGTTCAATGCGGCATAGACTTCGTCTTTTTGAATGGGGTCCGCCCACATGTTATTGACCCGGCTGTCATTGGTTTCGCCAACGACAGGATTGAGGGTGTGTTCTCCCATGCCGGGTTGTTCATACATCCACTCCTTGAGGGCATTGGCAGCACTCCATACACAGAGTGTGCAAGTCAGGAGTATGGGCGTTTCGATTTCTCCAAATTCACGTATCTGGGTTTCACCGATCATCTTGCCGTAGCCGTTGCCAACATGGATCCACGCAGGAATCGGGTGGGTATAGAGGTTGCCGGGGGCTGGGATAATTGCCGTCACACCGGTGCGAATATCATCGCCCTTAATCTGCGTAAAGTGACCCACGCGTACACCTTCCACGTCGGTAATCGCATTCAAATCACCGGGTGCGAAGACGCCGACGACAACACCAACATCGCGGGCACGAGGCCGCTCTGCATTGTCATTTTGTGCCCATGTCCACTGAACAGCAACGCTGCTTAGGAGCATCGTGAAAATAACCAGGGTCTTAAGTTTCAGCATGTTTTTCATTATTCCAATAGGCAATGATTTCTGCATTTTGGGTCCGACATCAGCCCGACCCCGAGTCTGCAATCCCCTATGGCGCAAGCACTCAGATTTGGCGAGGATTGCAGCCAACTCCAGGTCAAATGAACGCAAGAATTGAGGTTCAGTACGGGCTCGATTGTAACACTCTGTTGCAGGGCTGGATGTACGTGAAGTCTATTATCTGATTAAATACGGTCCATCTTCACAGGCCTCTGTGGTCCCTACAATAGCTCACCACGGGCTGCATCGCTCACTAGAGACTCAGGCTGTAAGCACTTATTAAGGAAAACAATAAAGTAATGCCGCAGCGAAGTTCGAAGCCTTCTATCTTTTCCACCAAAATCCTGAATCTGTTGCTAGCTCTGGCACTAGGTAGCTTGTTTGCGCTACCGGTGGTGGCCCAGGATGCACTGGAAGTCGATCAGGAGCTACTACATGAAGTGATGCCGGCGGCAGACAGTTTTTCCGAAAAGAGCGGCGAGCCGCCGGTATACCGTGCATACAAAACAGACGCCACTGCGGCGGAGCCGGAATTGATTGGTTACTTATTCGAGACAGCGGATTTACCGCCAGAGGAAATTGGTTATAGCGCACCCATCGATGTGTTGGTCGGCGTCGATCTGAATGGCACGCTCACTGGTATAAAGATTCTTTATTATCGGGAGTCCTATAAGAGTATCCGTGGCGACTTCCTGGCGACGGAACGATTTCCAAATCAATTCGAAACGAAAAATGTTGCCGATGGTTTCCGTGTCGGTAGAGACGTGGACGGTGTATCCCGTGCCACCATCAGCAGCTGGGCCGTAGCCAGGGGCATTCGCAATGCGGCACGGCGGGTTGCCCGGGTCTATCTGACCGATTCTGATTATGTCGCCAATACCAATGCCGATGCCCGAGCTTTACGCCTGCTCGAAGCCCAAACCTGGGAAGACATGATTGCCAATGGCCTGGTGTCGAACTTAGATGTCACTCTCGGCGATATGACAACGCTGAAACTCAGTTTTGCCTTCATGGGACACGATGGGCTCGGGGAGTTGCTGGTGGGTGTTAATGACTACTCCCGCGCCGATCGCGAAGCCAGCAATCGGGTGATGAACGGCAACATGATCCTGGTAGGTGTCGATGGCGATGCATCGATGCCATTTCGGCAGGAGCGTCTAGCGGTGATGCAGGGGGAAGAAATTTTCCCCATCGAGCGGCGCCGATTCGTCTATGTGGGTAGTGCCGATGAAGGCAAGATCGCCAAACAGGTTCGGTTTGCTGGCGCCATGGTGCTCGATGATCGCATAGATATCAGCCGTGCCTTCAAGATTCTGTACGACACCGGCGAGCCGATAGCCTCATTCGAAGATTTAGCCCAGGTCGACTATCAGGTGCCGCCCTTACCGCTGGCCCTGGTACAGGGCACCGAGTTGCCTGCGGAATTCCTCGCCGACATAGATGAAGAGTATGATGATGAAGAGGATTCAGGCAGCTTTGCTAGTCTAATCAACAATGCTCCATGGGCCGAGGTTGCGGCGCTGCTCTTGCTGTTGGCCCTGGTGATGACCTCTTTTCTGCGCAAGAGTGCGTCGCTGCGCTGGGTAACCGTGACTTATACGCTGGTCTATCTGGGTTTTATCGACGGCACTTTTCTTTCCGTATCCCATATAACCAATGCTATAAAGCTGGGCCCGTCACTTTTCCTCAATGACTTGCCATTATTGTTAATCGTTGTCTTCACGTTGGTGACAACCTTGTTTTGGGGCAGGGTGTTCTGTTCATCCCTGTGTCCTTTTGGAGCGCTACAAGATTTTCTGACCCGTTTTGTGCCACACAAGCTACAAAAACAGCTGCCGCAGGCGCTTCATGACAAGGCGATTTATATCAAGTACGGCATCTTGTTGCTGTTGATTGTCATGGCCTTGGCATATAGCGAACTTAGTGTGTTCCAGTATTTCGAACCCTTCGGGACTATTTTTTATCAGAGTCAGTCGATCCTGCTGTGGGGTATCTTGCTGGCCTTCCTGGCGGCCTCATCGGTGGTGAGTCGCTTCTACTGTCGCTATGCCTGTCCGTTGGGGGCAGCGCTGGGAGTGGTTTCACTAATTTCGCCCTGGCGTATCGCCCGAGTCCAGCAGTGTCAGGTTTGCAGTGTCTGTGAACACGCATGTCCTACCCGTGCGATTCGCGGACCCGATATCGACTTCAAGGAATGTGTGCGCTGCGATGTTTGTGAGAGCAAGTTGATCTCGAAGGCTGGTGTCTGCAGGCACTCGGTTGAAGAAGTGCTGGCACGCCACAAGACCTGGCAACCCGTTACGGTGAGTTGAGTTCGTCTGCTAGATAGCTGTCCGAGCGTGTCCCCAGCTAGGCACCAATCCTGAGCAGAGTATCTCAGTAGACGCCGGCACCCGGTGACCCCTGAAAGGATTCAAGGGACTAATTATTACCGTTGTTCGGTAGCCCGCCCGGCATTGAGAATATTGGCGATGGCGGTGTTGCCTTCATGGCAAGCGTATTCATACATGACGTATTCATCGTCACGCGTCAGCGGTGTCGAAATCGTGAAAGGCTGAGTAAAGTTCACGGGATCGGTGATTCTCGCTTCCCAGATAATCGTATTCTCACTGATACGGGTGAAGCGTTCGACGACGTGGAGTGATTCTGAAACCGGAACACCTTTCAAGCGTCCTCCCGCACCGCTATTGGCGATCATGCCACGGTCATTATAGTTGGTGGTTTCAACGATCAGGGTTTCACCTTCCCAATGGGCTACAGAGTCTCCCATCCATAATTTTATTCTGGAGTCGAGGTGGGCACTCTTGTTGAGCGGGATTACCCGAACATCATGAATCATTTCATGAATGATCGTGATCGTGTCCGCTGTCTGAATTATTCGATAGGCATTATTGTAACCTGCGGGCAGCATGGATCCGGGAACACCGCGGGTGATACAGCGATCCCATACCGTGTGATTGGTCCAGTGATCTTCCACGTGAGCGAAGCCATAGTCTCGGGAGGCCTCGGCTACCGGTCGTATGGGGGCACGACCATCGGGTGGATCGACAATCATCGAAGTCTGGCCGGTCGAGAGTACGGTATCGCCGGAATCCATCCAAATTTGATTGTAGCCACCGATATTGCCGCCGGCCTCGACGACAATGTTGTCATCCGCGTAGGCGCGGCGCTCGGCGATGCGGGTCTCCATGGCGGCAACTTCATCGTCTGAATGAAATAGTTTGTCCGCCATCGAAGCCGGACGCTCCATGGGCGTAATGGTGTCGTTGGTCCACAGGCCTTGTAAATCGGGTTGACCATCTGCGGTGCGGCCGTTAACCCAGTTATCCGCTGCCTGCGCCGAGATCGGTAACAGCAAGGCGATCGCCAGAGCGGATAGAAGTGATGTGTACTGCTTTGACTCAGGCAGATTATCCATGTTGCTATTCGCTCCCGTGCCGCCGGTGGCAGCAATAAACTCGATTATCGGCTGTTCTCGTCTTCGGTAAGCCAGTTCAGGTCATCTTCGTTCTGATCCAGCAATTTCGTACGCTCCCGGCGTCGCTTATCGGCGGAGATTGCCCGTTCCAGGATAGCCGGTGGAATCTCTTCGCCGACGACGATGCCCTGCGGTGTGGTGGGTGCAAAATAGATGCGGGCATTGGCCATTTCGTCGGTGGTCGCAAGACCGTAGACAACATCCGCCGCAGGATCCGGGTTCCAGCGATTACCGGTGGAATTATCGAACCACCAGCTCATGTGGATAGTGGATCCGGCCGGGACGAATTTAGGGGTTTCATATTCATACAGGAATTGCCAATTGAAATCGTAGTCGGGAACCCACAGCAGGACTTCTCTTTCACCGTCGGGATACTCCAACTCATAGCGCATGGCCTTGCCGCGATAGTGCATGTGCGGACCCATGGACAACAGGAATATGTCTTCTGTTATGTCATAGGTATTGTTGACTTCGTAGTTTGGCTCACCCGCCGGAATTGTCCAGCCGCGATGGGGTAGCAGGTTGGTCTCCACCACGTAGTCAATTACATCGCCGTCTTCATAGAATACGAACCCAGCCTCGGTGGAGTCAGTAACCGCCGTGCCTTCACCGGGATTCTTGTGATAATGAATATTGACGGTAACGAATGGGTCCTCGGGCATCAATACACCCCAGCCCTGAGGGTAGGTGAAAGGACCGCGACCGGGAACGCCCACACCCATGTGACTGGAGACGATGTGATGCACCCAGGGACCACCGGGTGCAAGTTCAGCCTTGGAGATCCACTTGGGTTCATCGAGTTCACCCTGCTTAATCTGCATCTGCACGGTCGGCTGCCAGTCCATGACATCGTCGCGGACGTAGACCGGGCGATCGAAGCCTACCACCATGTCGGGGTCGCCAATCCACCAGCCGGATTCCGGTAAAATTGTACCGCCACCGGAATTTACCAGTGCATCGGTTTGTGCCGATTCAGATGGATTACCTGGCATGGCACCAGCATCCACCCAGGCGATCAATAACTCTTTCTCTTTGTCATCGATATAGCGCTCACCCTTGAACTCACCGCGATGTCGCTGGTGGGCGCCCCAGGGAGGCATGTAACCAGTCACCAGGGCATTCTTGATTATCGGCGCCCAGGCCTTTGCCTGGTCGTAATCCAGCAATGACATCGGCGCAAACAGGCCACCAGATCCAGGACCCTCTGGCTGATGACAGGCAACGCAGTTTTTCTGAAAAACCGGCAGGGCATCGGCGTAGAACGTAGGGGCTGCATCTTGTGCGACGGCCAGGCCACAAACGCCTGATGACAGTGAGCCTAGCAAGAATAAAGCGAGTCGCTTGGAAGGGAACATAGGGTGGTTTCCTGTTTCTCGTTGGTAATTGAATTTTTATTAGATGACAGCCTAATGCCAATCACTTGATTTGTCTATCTATAAACGGTAGCTCCAGCGCCTGTCTGCGCTGCTTGCAGGCCAATAATAGCGCTTGTCGCGGCTACTTCGGCGCAGGCTCGTGACGAGGTGGGTTTGTAATCGATATTTCCGATTATAACCATCGAAATAAGCCGTTTTACTGATCACAAAGAAGGGCTTATTGTAGCGCTATTCATGCAGTAATCGACGCAGCTATAGTCGATTTTAACCAGGGCGTTTTAAACGAGGTGGCAAGCAACGATGAATTCAATGGTTCCTGAAGTGGTATTTAAGACCCGTGTCCGTGATGACTCACTCGGTGGAGACAATCCCTTCGCCTGGAAAGACGTTAGCAGTCAGGACATTTTGCCGGTCGCAGGGTGATTGTTTTTGCCTTGCCCGGTGCCTTTACTCTAACTTGTAGCAGTACCCACCTGCCGGGATTTGAATCCAGCTATGAGGAATTCCGACAACTGGGCATCGACGAAATTTATTGCCTCAGTGTTAACGATGCCTTCTCCATGTTTCAGTGGAGCAAGCAATTACAAGTGGCAAAGGTAAAGATGTTGCCGGACGGTAATGCCGATTTCACGCGGGCCATGGACATGCTGGTGAAGAAGCAAAATCTTGGCTTCGGTGAGCGTTCCTGGCGTTATTCCATGTTGGTGGAAGACGGTGAGATCACAGCGCTATTCGAGGAGCCTGGTAAAACAGATAACTGCGATTCGGATCCATTCGAATGCAGTGATAGCGCAACCATGTTGGCTCACCTGCAGACTCATTAGTAGAGTGCCCGGGACGAATGGAAGCTCCTGCCTGAGCACAGGAAATTAAAGTTCAGGCGAAGTTGTATACTCTCCGTTTTAGTTGATTGAGACATGCCTTTTGGGAAGCAAGCTTGCTCGTGTTCTTCTCTATATCTGAGGCACGACTAGCAGACAGGCAATTGCCCCTACATTTATGTTTTTCTAGTAATAACTACAGAGGCGATAAGCATTCACTTCTACGATTTTTTTAGCAAAGCAACGAGATTTGCAGCTCGAAAAGAACACTGAATTCGATAGGGGGTTGGCAAGGGGTGCTGTTTTGTAGTGAGTAGCGCCAGGGACGGACGCGGGACCGGGCCAGGGATGGCCTAACCGAACGGAAAAACAATACCCCTTGCCAATCCCCGATACACGTATCAACTACCGATAATTTTCTCGATTTTCCCCTGGAGATACATCAGCCTCCGTCCCTTTTAATCTCGTAGGTGGCCTACGGGCCGGCAATGCAGAAGCCTTGCTACGGCGATGCCCAGGGGTCATCCATGGCTTCGAAAAATGCCCGATGACCGTCGATGATGCGCCTGGTTGCCACCGGATCCGGCTCCAGTGACCATTGATTTCGCTCGAAGGTACCACCGAGCAGAATGCCGTCGCTACGGGGAAACATGTACAAACCCCCGTTGCCGATAATCATGTAATTAATTTCTGTCTGCGGAAGTAAAAAAGTAAGCTGGCCTTTAATAGGAATCAGCTCTGCATCTTCGAATAGTGTGCGGGAACCGAGTCCACTGCAATTGATAATCACCGGCTCATCCAGAGTGAGCACATCGCCGCGGTCCATGAATTCACGAATAACGATGTTGCCACCAGCCCCGTAATAGTCCTGCAGCATGGCGGGTAAATAGACTGCGGGCTCCACCAGCATGGTGTTGAAGTGGCGCACATAGTCGGCATCGAAAGGATGCTGATCCCGGGACAGACTCATCAATTGCGGATACATGTCGGGATACTTGTCATTGATCGAATCACCGCTGGGCGCCTGGCGGCCGATTGCATAGTTGCTGATCCAGTGCACGCCGTATCTTGGTCCCACCAGGTTTTGATAGTAGCGAAAGGCATGACGCATGGCCTGTTCGAACTGTACCTCGAAGGCCGGGGTCAGGTATTCCTCGTCGTAGACCGAGGTGGGTGACCACTGTCCCCCGGCGATATTCGAGGTGGTGTTGGGGGGCAGGGCCTTGCTGTAAATAGTGACATCCCAGCCTCGGTCCTGCATCAGGCGAGCCGTGGCAAGTCCTACGGCACCAGAACCGATGACGGCACAGCGCTTGAATTGAGTTTGCAGGGCCAGCTCCATCGCCAAGTGGGAGGTACCCCAGGACAGTGTAATGCCACCACCACCATGACCATAGTTGTGGATGACGATCTTGTCGTTCATCTGTTGCGCTTTGACGACGAAACCGGATTGGCGAAACGGGCGCAGTCCGGCAATCGTGCGAATAATACGCGTGGCGGACACCCTCACACGACGCAATGGGGCTCCTGATGGAGTGTAGTTCCGTGGGGAGCTACGCCGGGAAATGGAATCGGTTGTGGCACAGGCACTGAACAACGGTGCAAGGGCTATTGCCTGTAATAATGAGCGTCGGCTAGTCATAGGGATGCCACCTCGGCGTTACACCAGGAAATTCAAACCGGGTTTCTGGCCGCTCCCACGGTCTTCGATCCTGCCGGGTTCGCAGACAAATTGTAGAGAGCCCTCGGGCGCTCAATAAACAGTCGACGATCGCTTCCTGCAATGCAATCAGCGCAGGTCCGCCGAGCACGACACCGGCAACTATCAGGCAGCCCGTCAGGACTGCAAGCGCCGTCGTCCCTATAGATCCTGATATTTCCATCCCCGTTTATTTAATAGCGGTGGGAATTACACATAACATTTCAAACAGCAGGTTCGCCCCTAACAGAGACGTATTGCCGGACAGATCGTAAGGTGGGGATACCTCGACCAGGTCGGCGCCGATGATATCGAGGCCCTGGCAACCCCTTATGATTTCCAGTCCCTGCGCACTGGTCAGTCCCCCTACCTCTGGCGTACCGGTACCCGGCGCGAAGGCGGGGTCCAGGCCGTCAATATCAAAACTAATATACACAGGCCCTGCGCCCAGTTGATCGCGAATTTCTGCCATCAACGGAGTCAGTGATTTGTGCCAGCATTCATGTGCCTCGACCACCCTGAACCCCTGTTGACGAGGCCAGTCAAAATCTTCAGCCGTATATCCTGACCCTCTCAGACCAAGTTGTGCGACACGGGAGCCGTCTAGCAGGCCTTCCTCGACCGCCCGCCTGAAGGGTGTACCGTGGGTGACTGCTTCACCAAACATGGCGTCGTTAGTGTCGGAGTGGGCATCGATATGAATCAGTCCGACAGGGCCATGTCTCACTTTTAGAGCGCGCAATATAGGCAATACAATACTGTGGTCCCCGCCCAGGGTCAGTGGAATGCAGTTTTGTGCGATCACTTCTGCATAGAACTGCTCGATGATCCGAATACTCGCCGCTAGATTAAACGTGTTAATCGGCACGTCACCCAGGTCCGCAACCCGGAGCTTGTCGAAGGGAGCCGCCCGGGTGGCCATGTTATAGGGGCGTAACAGGGAAGATTCGGCGCGAATTTGTCTTGGGCCCAACCTTGCGCCCGGGCGGTGTGAGGTGCCGATGTCGAGGGGCACGCCGATAAAACAGACATCATAGCCGCTGGCCGTGTCGGTGGCAGGCAGGCGCATCATCGTGGATGGCCCACCGAAACGAGGCATCTGGTTGCCACCTAGAGGCTGGTTATAGTCGGCCATAAAGAATTTCCTGTTATCGAGTGCTTGCCAGTAATTGAACGACTTTATCACAGTGCCGTGTCAGGCCGACGGTAATTCGCAGGCAATCAGGCATATCGTATTCATTGAGGGTGCGGGGAATGAGGCCATTTTGACGCAGTAAAAGGTCGGCTGCTGCTGCTGCCGCTGAATCTGTAAATTGCACGCATACAAAATTGGTTGCGGAGGGTAGGACATTAAATCCCAGTGCTGCCAGTTGAGCGCTTAAACTGGCCCGTGCTGCGTTATTATGGGTACGGCTTTTCTGCAAATGTGCCTCATCGTGAAGCGCAGCAACGGCGCATAGCTGCGCCGCAGTTGAGACGGTAAATACGCCGCGTAGATTATTCAGCACCTCGACGATTTCGAGTGGCGCATAGGCCCAGCCTACTCGAAGTGCCGCCAGCCCATAGATTTTAGAGAAGGTGTGCAGGACCACAACGTTGGCCGCCGCGTTATTTACCAGGCTGCTGCCATCTCTGTATTCATCGGCGTGGCAATACTCTGCGTAGGCAGCATCCAGCACCAGCAGGATATCTTCCCTCAGACTTTCCCGCAGGCGCTTGATCTCGGTAAAAGGCAGCCCCGTCCCGGTCGGGTTATTGGGATTGGCCAGGAACAGAATCCGGGTGCGCTCGCTTACGCAATCTAGAAGCGAATCCACGGACGCAGTGTAGGCAATTTCAGGGGCTGCGACTGGCGTCGCGCCCATGGAGAGGGCGGCAATTTTGTAGGCAATGAAGCCATACTGGCTGAATAGGATTTCATCACCAATTTGAGCATAGGCCCGCGCCAGCAGATTGATTATGGGTTCCGAACCCGCTTCACAAGCGATTTGCTCTGGATCCAGCGAATATTTCTCTGCGATGGTTTTTCTCAATTCGGTGGCGAAACTGTCGGGATAGGTTTGCAGGCTGGGCTGCAGAGTTGCCAATGCCTCTATCGCCTTGGGACTCGGACCAAGTGGAGACTCGTTGGAGGAGAGTTTGACGATCTCCTCGACGCCTTCCACCGCGAAATCCCCCGGCAGATAGGGTTCGATGACTGCAAGGTATGACAGCGGCTTTACCTTACTCATGGGGCTGCCCCGCATTCAACAGATAAGGGGCATTTTCATGTATCTCGATCACCGTGGGCAGGTCACGCTTGAGCGCCGCGCCGATTTCGGCGGCGAGATCTTCCAGGTTATCCGGGGCACAGCCATGACAGCCAAAGGATTCGGCCATGCGCACAAAATCCGGTGTCTTCAGATTAACGCCAATAGTAGGAATGCCGGTTGCGACCATGGCGTCACGAATTTCTCCGTAGCCTTCGTTGTTCCATACGATCACGATGACCGCGATACCCTCATCAACCGCCGTCGCCAACTCTTGCACGGTAAATAGATAGCCGCCATCACCAGCCAGGCAAACCACGGCTGCTTCCGGCTTTGCCAGCTTCGCTCCCAGCGCGGCTGGCAGTCCGTAACCCAGCGTGCCGTACCCCAGTGGGAACATCCAGTGCCGGGAAAACTGACTCGGGAAATAGTGACATCCGGTGTAGGCAAGTTGGCATGAGTCACACACGATTACAGTCTCATTCGGCAGCTCGCGATGGATGATGTCTAACACGAGCTGATGTTGTGCAGCCAGTGGGTGCCACTCGAGGTTTGCGGTGGCAGATGCTATATCCTCTATCGGTTGCTCGGTCTTCGCCGGCAGCACGCTTTGATTTTCGTCCCTTGCAAGCTCAAGGTTTATTGCCCGCAACGCCATGCGCGCATCGGATAATATGGGAACCGCGGGGGCAAAGTTGCGCACTAGTTGTTCTGCTTCGATATCAATACGAATCAATTGGCCGTTAAATTTGGGTGTGCGCCCCGTGTATAGCAGATCTGTTTCCGCAAATTCCGTGCCCACGGCCAGCACCACGTTCGCGTTCTCTATCAATGCCTGAACATCCCGAAATGGCAATGTTGCACCCAGGCTCAATGGATGGGATTCATCGACAGTTCCCTTGCCAGCGATGGTAGTCAACACGGGGCAATTCAAGGTTTCCACCAGTTGTGTTGCTTCGACCCCGGCATCCACGGCGCCACCGCCCAGGATAATGATCGGCTTCGATGCCGATGCCAGCAACTGGGCTGCCTTCTCGATGCGCTGGGGATCCGGCCCCGGCCGGGTGACTGTCTGTACCTCTTTCGGGATGAATTCCAATTCGGCAGTGAGCAGATTAATGGGAATTTCTATATGCACCGGACCCGGTCGGCCACTGCTGAAAACCGCAAAGGCGCGGGCTAGAACGTGGGGTATTTCGCCGGGGTCCAGCACGGTGTGGCTGAATACGGTGCATGCGGATGTTAGATTGCGCTGCGAGGGTAACTCGTGCAATCGACCACCGCCCATGCCCAGTTCACTAATCTGGTTGACGCTGGAAATGCACAGCAGCGGCACGGAATCTGAATAGGCCTCAGCCAGCGCCGTGGTGGCATTGGTCACTCCGGGGCCGGTAATCAGCAGGCACACGCCGGGTTTGCCGGTCGCCCTGGCATAGCCATCGGCCATAAAACCGGCGCCTTGCTCGTGCCTGGGCGTGATGTGGCGAATATTGGTCTCAGGGAGGTCGCGGTAAAACTCGATGGTGTGCACCCCTGGAATTCCGAAAATGGTATCTACGCCATATTTTTCCAGGAGTTGGATTAACAGTGTGCTACAGGTGATCATTTCATTGCCCTATTAACCCTGGGTTGAGACTTACAGGGGACCAGTCAACAGGTCTATGATGCCAGCTTGTCTGTCTTGGCGGCGCGTACATTAATGTAAACCCCGGCTTCAATCAAGCGCCTGGCACACAAATATTGGCTCGAAACGACCTCCGGCTACAATTTCTTATACGGCATTCAACTTGTCTGAATCGTAACTGGATAGCTGGTTGGGTCAACTTATCAAGTAACGAATGGCCATGGCAATGATCAATATGATCATCAATGGAATCATCCAGCGGCTGATGTTTTGCAATTCCTCCGGGGATCTCTCCTTGCCGTATTTCTCCAACAGAGGAACGAGAACAAAGAGCGAGATAAAAAGAATTGCGAGTATGGCGATCAGAACGCCCATTGGGTAGTTCTCCTATCGATACGTTGTAACAGGGGAATCCTCTCCGGGAATCCTAACCGGTTTCCCCAACTGAAGCATAATATTTTTCGAAGGCGCGCAGTACTATGGCCAAATCCTCGCGGGTTAATCTAGTGGATCTTTGGGTGCGGACGCGCGCTCGCCCCATGGGGACCATGGGGACCATGGGGACCATGGGGTAAGAGAACACCATTCGCCAAACCTTTATGTTTGCGTCGCCGTCTTGAAGCCGGAGTAGCTGGGCT
>PCCP01000087.1 GCA_002731775.1 Gammaproteobacteria bacterium | reverse complement strand
GTGCACAGGGGGAGTACACAACAGTTGAAACCCATCGACCAGGCCCGGTTTTAATTTGTCGATGAGGCAGTGACAACGCTGCCCCTGCGTTATTCTGGTCATCAACCCTAAATAAAAAATCCGACAATCCGAGGCTCCCCACCCCAGCGCCCCGTTACCGGCTGTGCTAGTATGTATGCGGGTTTTCCCAATGGCTTTCCCCAGCATCACAGCCACAGCAATTCAGTGGAATGCGATAATATGACTAAGGATATCGAACCTGTCGCTGGCTCGAAAGAAAAAATATATGATGTAATTTTTGGCTACGAATCGAAGCCTGGCAAACTTTTCGATATCGTACTGATTTGCATGATTCTCATCAGTGTCTCCTCCGTGCTGCTGGATTCTGTAAGCTCCGTTCATCTCCGTTTCGGCTATCAACTGCTACGCTTGGAGTGGTTCTTCACCATCGTATTCACCATCGAATACGCATTGCGGCTGTATAGTACGCCCAATCCAAGGGGCTACGTGTTCAGCTTTTATGGCATCATCGATCTGTACACAATCGACTGACCTCGGCGCTGGGCCTGTCTGAAGTCTACGAACAGCAACACCGGAAACTGCCGAAGACTTATCCTGCCATGTTGCCCTGCCTGGCAATGGACAGAATCTACTATCGCGGATTCCGCTTGATAATTGCCGACATCAAGTCAGGTTCCGCCTGGAATCGGGTTTCGGATCATTGCGCCATAGCGGCGGAGTTGCAATTACCGGAGTGATTGGGCTAACTCCAAGCACAGCCGGGACTTGGAGATGCGGGTTGAAGGTGAGTGCGAAGATGGGAAATAAGACCAGTCAATACCGGGTCAACCAATGATGACTCTGCTAGTCTGCCTGGTTCTGGGCATACTCGCTATTAGCGGCGCCTTGCACTCCTCGTTAAGCAAGCGTGGTTCGAAGTCAGCTCTGGCCTGGGTTGCCTTCTGTCTCTTGCTCCCCCTGCTGGGACCAGTGACCTACTCTTCGGGATCAATCGCACCACATCCAGAGCGCACCGCAGCTACCGGGTAAAAACCGAAGAAGACGCTGCCGCCTGGCTATTTTCGCCTTACTTGTAAGCGCCAGTCGGACAAATTCGGCGCCACTATTGACATACGTCAAGCGCATATTCGAAGATAACGGTTCCAATGGAATCAGACCCTGGCTGTCTCAACCAGTTAAACCCGTACCAAAGAAGGAGGCGTTTATGTATAACAAGATTCTGGTCGCTATAGATCTATCCAATGATTCCCTAAAGGTGATCGAAACCGCTGTGCGCATGGCTGCCGGTGTCGCCGACAATTTGCATTTTGTGCATGTGGTTGAGCCGGTTGCCGCCGCCTATAGCATGGACATCTATGCCGTAAACATAAACGAACTGCAGCAGGAAGCCATTAACATGGCGGGAAAAAGGCTGGAAAAAATTGGCAGCGATATCGGGCTTGGAAGCGACCGGACACATACTCTGTTAGGCGCCCCGGCACCGGAAATTCGCGATCTCGCCGCCGAGCTTGGTGTCGATGCTATCGTTATCGGCAGTCACGGACATGCCGGCTGGAAGATATTGTTAGGTTCCACCGCGATCAAGGTGCTGCATGGAGCTACTTGTGATGTGCTAACAGTACACGTTAGCGCAGAGGAATAGCCGCAGCGCACGAGGGGAACGACCGCAGTAGTAAATCGGGTGCTGCGGTTGGAAAATTAAATCAGTCATTGGTTCCGGGCCCGCAAGAAAATCTGCAGAGTAATGACTGGAGAATACAGGCCCGGGAGGGCCTGCCTGGAAATATATCGAGTAAAAACAAGGGTTAAAATCAAGCATATTTCACATTCTTCACCAATTTCAAATTGTGATTGGGCTCGATTGATGGCACACTTCGTCACCAGAATCAGGAGCTTCAAGAGAAGTGGAACTGTTAAACATTGAGACTCTACAAGGCATGATAGCTAACTCCTGAGCCAAGGCATCACCTTGAGAACTACCGTACCCCTCTATGCAAAATTCCAGCGCGTCGTCTTACCCCCAACTTTTTGAACCTCTCGATCTCGGATTTACCAGCCTGAAGAATCGGGTGCTGATGGGATCCATGCACACCGGCCTCGAAGACATTCCCGACAGCCATCGGCGCATGGCAGAATTTTACGCCGAGCGTGCCCGTGGCGGTGTTGCCCTGATCGTTACCGGCGGGTTTATGGCGAGCAAGCACTGCCTGCCAACCGGTTCGGTCCCGCTGTTCGAGCAACCCGGTCAGATTGAAAATCATCGCCTCATTACGGCAGCCGTGCACGACGCTGGCGGCAAGATTTGCCTGCAGATCCTTCATACCGGCCGCTACTCCCGAACTGAAAATCTGATCGCCCCCTCCGCGGTTAAGGCCCCCATAAACCGCTACGTGCCCCATGCTGTGACCACAGAAGAGATCGAGCAGGAAATCGAAAATTTCGTCAATTTTTCGGAATTCTGCCAACAGGCCGGCTATGACGGGGTTGAAATCATGGGATCTGAAGGGTATTTCATCAATGAATTCATCGTCGAACGTACCAACAAAAGAGATGATGAATGGGGTGGCAGCTATGAAAATCGCATGCGCCTGCCACTGGAGATTGTGCGCCGGGTGCGGGCCCGGGTGGGCGCAGAATTCATCATCATCTTCCGCCTCTCCATGCTTGACCTGGTCGAAGGTGGCAGCAGTTACGAGGAAGTATTGCGGTTAGGGCTGGCCCTGTGTGAGGCCGGCGTCACCATCATGAACACCGGCATTGGTTGGCACGAGGCCACGATTCCAACCATCGCCACCAAGGTACCGCGGGCGGCTTTTACCTGGGTTACGGCTAAGTTCAGGGCACAACTGCCGATTCCGGTAATCACCTCTAATCGAATTAACACGCCAGAAATTGCCGAAGAGATACTCGCACGCGGTGACGCCGACATGGTATCCATGGCGCGACCCTTGCTGGCAGATGCCTTTTTCGTAAGTAAGGCAGAAGCCAACAAGTCCGACGAAATCAATACCTGCATCGCTTGCAATCAAGCCTGCCTGGACAATATATTCAACGGTCAGCTTACCAGTTGCCTGGTCAATCCCCGCGCCTGCCACGAATTGGAACTCACAATCGACCGCGCCGATCGGATCAAAAATATTGCCGTGATTGGTTCCGGCCCCGCCGGCCTCTCCGCCGCCGTAACTGCAGCAGAGTGTGGCCACCGGGTCACCTTGTTCGATGCGGCGGATAGCATTGGCGGCCAATTCAACCTGGCCAAGCTAATCCCGGGCAAGGAAGAATTCTACGAAACGCTGCGTTACTACCAACGCCAGCTAGAGTTACTCGGCATCGATGTAAAACTGAATCAACAAGTCAGCATCGAGGATCTAAATGCTTCCGATTTTGACGAGATCATTCTCGCCACCGGCATCTTGCCGCGCATTCCCGATATCGAAGGCATCGATCACCCCTCCGTTTTAAGTTATATCGATGTCATCAGCGGTAAGGTTGAAGTGGGCAATCGTGTCGCCATTATCGGGGCCGGCGGCATTGGCTTCGATGTCGCCGAATATCTATCCCACGCCGGTCCCTCCAGCGCATTGAATATCCCAGCATTCATGAATGAATGGGGCATCGATATGGAAATGCACTGCCGCGGAGGCATAGAGGGAATCGAAGCCAATATAACCCCGTCGCCAAGAACCATTCACCTGCTGCAACGCAAGTCCGAAGGCCTAGGTAAGAACCTGGGCAAGACCACTGGATGGATTCACCGCCTCGGACTCATCAAACGCGGCATCAAGATGCATTCCGGATGCCAGTATCAACGCATCGACGATGCCGGATTGCATCTGCTGAAGAACGCGGAACCCACACTGCTGGAAGTCGACAACGTGATCATCTGTGCCGGCCAGATTTCACGCCGGGAACTCAGCGAAGGACTCGAAAAAATTCATCATCTAATTGGCGGTGCAGATGTAGCAACAGAACTCGACGCCAAACGCGCCATCGACCAGGGTACCCGACTAGCCGCCGCTCTTTAAGCCAGCAAACAAACCGTATCCCCCAATATCACCCTAATTCAATTACTCAGATGACAACGTAATCTCAGGCAAGAGATCAATTCAAATCGCGTGAAGTCGCCCATATAGGAAGAAGCCTGTCAGCCAGCGCGATCGACATGGGTGTTAATGAACGAAGTACCAATAAACCCCAATAGCTGAGCTATTATTATGGCAACAAAGCCGAGTCATACCACGCTTTCCTGTTTCCCGTTTCCTGTTTCCTACAACAGGTATCTCTTGAACCAATCCAGCCGCAACGCAGCTGCCTGGGTCGCATCTTCCCCACGGAAGCCATGCCCGGCACCAGGAATGGTAACGAATTCACTAGTGATATGCTGTTTTTCAAATTCCGCCTGCATGTCGACAGAATTACTGATATCAACCAGTTCATCGGCATCGCCATGTATCAACAGGGTCGGTGGGTCGGTGGGATCCGCATGCAATATGGGTGAAATGGCTGCAGCCTTGGCCGGCTCAAAATCCAGCGCCGGAAAGCGATCATTGGGCCCGGTAATTTCTCTCAGGTCCACCGGTGGGAAATAGGCGACAATCGCGGCGACATCGTTACTGTTACGCATGACTTCATCCCTGTCGCCGTTTATACCCGCATCAGAATCCATCCCCAACATCAGGGAAAGATGCCCTCCAGCGCTGCCACCGGTGACACCGATTCGATCCGGATCGATACCATGTTGCCCAGCATGTAATTTTATGTGGCGGATCGCCCGACTCACATCGGCGTAAGCCTCAGGCACCCGATATCGGGGCGCGCTACCATGGTGCACGGGAATCACAGTGAATCCCGCGTCAAGCATATCATCGAATCGACTCGCATATCTCTGGGCCGGTGACCAACGCGAAACCCAACCACCACTAACCACTAACCATAAACACAATGGCTGCGCCATTGGCATTTTCCGGTTGCAGTACAGAATAAACCAGTGCCATGCCATCTTTGTGGCCATAAACAACATCCGACTTGATACTCAATTCCGCAAAACTTGTGGAAGTGAAAAGCAGGGCGATCGCCACCAGCAGGTAGGTTTTTGTCATCTTCATGGTCATTCTCCTCTCTATGTTCGTTCTCTCGGGACCTTTCATTTTGACTCTTAAAGAGCCTGACATTAACTAATTATCACGCAGCAGGTTTGCCGGCGAATATTGATCTGTCAGCACCCGCCTGCTCATATCCCAGTCTACTCTCGTGGACAGGCGGGCGGGATACTCCAGCAGGGGCACGCCATACTTCTTCAGGCGATCGGCAGCATTTTGAGCTCGAGTTACCAGTTCGCCCCGTGGCGGCAGCGAAGACAATTGGGTGATGATGATGCGATTGCCGGAAGTGGGTAACTTGAAATTAAAAAATTCATTGAACACATCCTGGTAAGTGACTGACTCATGATCGTAGAAGCGACTGGTGGAGAAGGTATTCGCCACCAAGACACCATCTACAGCCATGATTGTCTTTACTTCTCCCAAAAATTCCCTGGTCAGTAAATGCTCAGGAATGTAATCGCCGCCGAAGGCATCGAGGACAATATAGTCATACTTCTTACCTCTCAAAGCAGCTCGCTTGACGAATACCCGGGCATCTTTGACCGTGACTTTCATGTTGTCGTTTTCCTCGAAGAAGAAATATTCCTTGGCGACATTGACCACCGCCTGGTCAATTTCTACCACGTCAATTTTTGCTTCGGGAAACAAATTGTTCAGCGTCATGGGAATAGACCCGCCGCCGAGCCCGGCCACCAGGATAGTCTCCGGTTGCGGCTGTAGTAACAGACCAGCAAAACTCATGCGGGTATAACTGAACACCAATCTGTCGCGGTCGTTTACTTCTACACAGGTTTGGTTCCTGTCACCACGATGTACATTAAAAACCAGGCACCGACGATACCCGTTTTGCACGACCATGATGTCACGATAGATGGAGCGTTCCTGGTGGATGGTTTCCGCCACCGTTTGTTCTACCACGGAAAAATAAAGTAATAGACAAGTCAACAGCACGATACTCTTAGCTAATGGCAAGTAATGAACTTTTTTATCCATAATTTTGTGCCTGCGACCTGCTGGCAGCGTTGCTCAGAAAATAGTTAAACAGCAGAATAAAGCAACCGGTGCTGATTAAAGCAGCGATGGAGCCCCAGAGAATTTGGTTGACATCGAAGTAGAGCACGAAATAAAAACTCGTCCCCAGGGTGCCGGCGGCACTGCCGATGGTCGATACGAAATATAACTTTCCCGCCATGTGACCACTGTGCTCGTGGCTCTTTACCAGTAGTCTCACCGAGTAAGGAGAGATCATACCGAGAATACAGGTGGGCACAAAATACATGGCGATAGAAGCGAACAGGGAACCATAACGGGGATCGTCTATGGTGAGAAAGATGGGCTGCATGATGACATCGGCAAATAAAATTATCGGCAGGGAAAACACCGCGGCGGCAATAAAAAACATCGCATAGGTGACCGGATTCGGGTTACGCATGGAGAGTCTGCCGCCCAGCAGATAACCCAGCGCCAGCGCCAGCATGAAGATAGTAATGATGCTGCCCCAAACATACTGGCTGCCACCAAAATAGGGTGCCATGATGCGCGCGCCCAGCATCTCTATGGTCATGATGCAGAAGCCACTGACAAAGGCCACGGCGATTACCACCGCGCCGGGAATAAGCTGAGTTTTAGTCTGATTCACCGACTATCAAAACCCCTCTGGTTGGTTTGTAAGCAAAGCCCCAAAACCCGGGCGCGAACCGGTAAAATAACATCGACCAGCTCAGAATGAAAAGCCTTCGACGCCTGTGAGACGGATTGCTGCGGCAGGAACCGACAATCTTGTAAAGCCGAGAACAGGAATACTCAAACACTGCCCAGATGGCTGCCACCGTCGAGGGCAATAACCTGCCCAGTCATATAGGTTGCCGCTGGCGAAGCCAAAAACAGTGCCAATCCGGCCATATCACGTGGTGAGCCGATGCGGCCCATGGGATTTTCCTTCTCGATGCGGTCCTGAAACTGTGCCAGGGTGTGAGCCATCATCTTGCTTTCGAACGGACCGGGGGCAATGGCATTGAAGGTCAGACCTTTCCTGGCCAGGCTCACGGCGAGGTTCCTGGTGAGAAAATGCACCGCCGCCTTGCTGGCGCCGTAGGCAAAATTTTCCGTGCTTGAAATCCGCAGGCCATCGATAGAGCCAATATTTATGACCCGGCTGGGATTCTCGGTGCTGGCATCTTTGGTCAACAAGGGCAAGAGGTCGCGGGTCAGCATGAAGACCGCCCGCACATTGATATCCATCACCTTGTCATAGCCATCGTCGGGGTAGTCTTCGAAACTGGCTCCCCAGGCAGCACCTGCATTGTTTACCAGGATATCGATCTTGTTTTCCCGCTGCTTGATCGCCTTGACGAACAGATTGCGCCCCGACGTGGTAGAAATATCGGCAGGCAGGGCAATACAAACGCCGTTGACCGACAATTCGGCGGCGGTCGCCTCGCAAGCTTCCGCCTTACGCGCGGTGATGTAGGTCTTGACGCCATTTTCTACAAAGCCCTCGGCGATCATCTTACCGATGCCCCGTGATCCACCGGTGACGATCGCGGTCTTACCGGCAACTGAAAACATCTCGTTAATATTAAATGACATTCGATACTCCTCTGGCTCGCTAGCTACTTATCTTTCCGCTGATTATCAATTCACACATCTGCTGCAACACATGGGTCTTCTTGACGAAACCCGCGAAGCGTTGATCCCTGGTGAGACCGTGGTAATAACGATAGTAGATTTGTTGCCCAATCACCGCCAGGCGAAACAATCCGAAACAAAAGTAGAACGGAAAATTATCTACTGCCAGGCCGGTTTGCTGCTGAAAGCGGGCGATTATTTCTGCCCTTGTGGGCGCCCCCTCGACATCGCTGGGCATGGTGCGAGATTCGCGAAAAAAATCCGGATCGCTGATTTGTGTCCAATAACCCAGGGTACAACCCAGATCCATTAGCGGATCGCCTACCGTCGACATTTCCCAATCTAACACACCGATTACCTGCAACGGGTCCTGCAAGCAAAAAATTACATTATCCATCTTGTAATCGTTGTGAATTACGCTAGCCTTGCCGCTCTCGGCGGGCATATTATCCATCAGCCACTTGATGGTGGCATCACAATTTACCGTGTCTGGTGTAATCGCATCTTCCCAGCGGCGGCGCCAGCCATCGACCTGACGCAACACGTAACCGGTGGGCTTGCCAAAAGTATCGAGGCCAGCCTCTACCAGATCCACGGAATGCAATTCACTCAAGACATCGAAAAAATTAAACAACTGCTCTCGAACTTGCGCAGTAGTCAACAGCAGAGTCGATGG
>PCCP01000086.1 GCA_002731775.1 Gammaproteobacteria bacterium | reverse complement strand
TACTGCCGGGCCTTGAGCGAAGCTGTATCCAGGTAGCAGGGATGCGCCCACGGTGACGCTTATGCCGTTGAGAAAATCACGGCGACTAATGTCTCTATCCATACCTAACTGTCGATCAGTCTTTTTCATAATACCCTCAACCCCGGATCATGGGTGAGTAACCGCCTCTCGCTTCAGTAAACTTTGCTCATCTTACGATGAATGCATTGCCATCGAAAAGCTGTTTCGCATCGACCATATTCTTGACCTGAATCATTCCCGCAGGGCCCCGTTTTAGTTTCAATATCATCTGGAGGCAGTGTTGTGCAATTTACCATATCAGCGCGGGGCAAACCGGCAGCAGCCCCTATACACAAGTTTATCAAAGACAGCTTCAGTGACATCCCCATCGAGCAGATAGAAAGCTTTTTCGGATTCACGGAACCCTGTACCTTGTATGGGGGGCGGGTCTTTAACGGTGCCGAGCTCAGCCGCTACGACTTGCGTTCCCTTTACAAGTTGGGTATCAATCTGAGAATACCGCTGACAAATCACTATGCCACTGAAGCAGAATATACCAGCTGCCTGCCGTTTCTGGAAAAGCATTACCGGCCACGCAACTCGGTGATTATCACTAATGACAATCTAGCGAATTGGATCAGAGCCGACTTCCCGGCCTACAGGGTCGAAGCCAGTGTCATCAAAAATATTAACACGCTTGCCAAGGTCGAAAAGGCCTACAAAATTTATGACACCGTCATTCTTCCGATGGAGTCGAATGAGGATGAAGAATTCTTGCTCTCAATACCTGAAAAAGAGCGAGTCATGTTGTTCGCAAACGCTGGATGCGCGATGACCTGCCCATCGAAAATATGCTACACGAGCGTCTCGAAGGTGAATAAAGACGGTGATATCAGTCTCTGGCAGTGCTCACAATCGCTTAAACCAAGAGATATGTTCGGCATGCTGGATTTCGATCTAGAGTATTTGCAGGATTTGGGTTTTCACCGCTTCAAATTGCTGCGCTCCAGACCGGGCCGGATGACTGGTTTCTGAACCCCAATAAACCTATTGGGGTCAGGTCCTGCATGTTAGCGTTAGTCATCAAACAAATTTATATTCGCTAAAGTAACTGGAAAGAAACTGCGCACCCACATATTTCTCAGCACGCAAATCAGTGCTTTTACAAGGCCCAGGTCACTCATAAGCGATTCTAGAGGAGTGCTTGGGTACAATCCAAACAGAATGATTCAAAGAGAACGTGTTCGGAGAATGCTAGCGCTTCTGAGTTAAGTGAGGCACTCAAGGATCGACCGGGAAAAAGTAAACGATATTGGCTAACAAACTGATAAAAAAGGACCCAGGCAAGTGCTTCTTCACACGCTCTCAACGGAAACGTTTTTCTAGCGTATTTAGTCTTGAAGCCCGTCTATCATCAGTCGAAAGTGGCGTCTTCCACCTGGTCTCCGCCTAAGTCCCATACATCGTCGTGCCACCCACCACCGTTCGCACTATCTCGATGTGCTTGATAGCATCCGGATCGACGTCATGGGGGTCATCGGCGAGGATAACAAAGTCGGCCAGTTTGCCCGCAGTGATACTGCCCTTTATGTTTTCCTCGAACGAGGCATAGGCGCCGTTCATGGTGCAGATTCGCAGGGCCTGATTCAGGCTGATGCGTTGATTCGGACCCCAGATACGACCATCGAAATCCTTGCGCGTCACCATGCTCTGTAAGGCCATCAGGGGCTCATAGGGTCCGGGTGTGTAATCGGACGCCGGTGCTACCGGGATGCCGTAGTCGAGGAACGACTTGTGGGCAAACATCGACTGCATTTTTTCTTCGCCGTATTCCACCCACTTGTTGCCGTGATAATGAATATAGGTATAGAAGGGGGCAGGTATCACACCCAGAGCCTTGATACGTTGCAAGATAGCCGGAGTGACCAGTGAGCAGTGTTCGATGCGATGGCGGGCGTCGGCGCGAGGCCAGAGTGACTGTACCCGTTCGTAAGCATTCAGCACCATTTCAATAGTCACATCACCATTGGCGTGGATGCCGATCTGGAAGTCATTGCGATGGGCATTCTCAACCGCCTCGTGAATCTCCTGCTGGGACATGGTGAGGATGCCGTAGTCGTCGGGCCGACCCACATAGGGCGTGCTCATGCGCATGGTGCGTTCCGACGCCGAGCCATCGGCGGCAAATTTCGCCGCGCCGATACGGAATACTTCATCGCCGAAGCCGGTGCGAATACCGGCATTGATAAAGTCATCGATCAAGCCTCCCCGCGGGAACATGGATACGCGAAAACGCATGTCACCGGCGGCGCGGGCATCCTGGAATGCGAGCATATCGTTGCGACTACCCCCGGTCTGTTGTATCGAAGTCAGGCCGGCTGTTGTCATCAGCTCAGAGATGAGCTTGACACCGTCACGACGCTGCTCGCGGGTCGAGCCACCGGGAATCAAACCATTGAATACGCGGCGGGCACGTTCCGCCACCAGTCCGGTAAGGACACCGTTAGAATCCCGATAGAATCTGCCATCATCCGGATCCGGCGTCTCTGCGGTAACACCGGCCAGTGCCAGCGCCATGCTGTTATAGACACCGGTGTGGCCGCCGCGATGGCCCACCACCACCGGATTATCGGGCACCACCGCATCGATATCGAAGCGATTGATAGGACGACCTTCGGCCAGCTTGGTGTCGTCGTACTTAAAACCGCGAATCCATTGTCCGGCGGGCGTGGTACGAGCTCGCTGCTGCAGGGCGTCCTTGATTTCGGCGATGGAACGCAGGTCCACATTGACCTGCACCAACTCATTCACACCGGCGCCGGACGCATGGGTATGGGCGTCGATAAAGCCGGGGGTAATGGTCATGCCCTCGGCGTCGATGATCTCCGTATTCGAAGTCGCCAGGTTGCGTATATCGCTGCTGGAGCCCACCGCCACGAAGTGGTCGCGCTTTACCGCAAAAGCCTGCGCCGCGGGCTGATTCTCATCCACCGTGATGACACGGGCATTGGTCACTACATAGTCCGGTGCCGTGGCAGATAGTGGTGCCGGCTCCGAAGCGGCCAGCGCAGCCTGGCCTGGAAGCCCGAGGCCGGCGGCTGCCAGCGCAGTGCTGGAGCCGATGAACTTGCGTCTTGAAAACTTGCGTCGAGAGGGCTGGTTTGGAGGAGAGTGAACCACGGGGTAGCATCCAGTTATTATTCGAATGGGCTGTGTTGTCTTGCGACCGCGTTATCCGGCACAGCACCACTATACCTCTTGTCTAACTATAATGCCTGCTGCGGCTCCAGTTAAAGTCTGCACCACCAGCAGGTGTATCTTGTCCTGGTGAGAGGTATTATCCAGAATCAGGTTTTTCGCGAGGCGGTTCCATGCTTGAGAAGTACACAATGATCATCATCTATTTTGGCATCCTGATGTTTCTGGGTTACCTCGCATCCAGGCGCGTCAGGAGCATGAAAGATTTTGTCATCGGTGGAAAAACCCTGAGCTACTGGGTAGCCGCTTTCTCGGCCCAGGCTACCGGCGAGTCGGCCTGGTTGCTGTTGGGGCTCACAGGCATGGGCGCCATGCTCGGATTCAGCACCTATTGGGTGGTGGTTGGTGAGCTGTTCGGTGTCGGCTTTGCCTGGTTTCTGATGGCGAAACGCTTCAAGCGGCTCACCGACAAATACGACTCAATTACAGTCATCGACTACATGGCGAGTCGCTTCAGATCGAAGACTAATGTGCTGCGCATCGTTTCCGCCATAGTGCTTTCCATCTTCGTGTTGATTTATATTTCTGCCCAGATTGATGCCACCGGCTTTGCCTTCGAAACCTTTCTGGATTGGGATTATCAAACCGGCGCCATCGTCGGCTTCGTCGTGGTTGCCACCTATTGCATCGCCGGTGGTTTTTTGGCCGCGGCTTGGACCGACATGTTTCAGGGCGCCGTGATGTTGATCTGCCTGATGCTATTACCGGCCGTCGCTTATCTAAGCCTATCGAATAACGCTTCCATCTACGCCGGCTTGTACGCTATTGAGCCAGGCCTGGTGGACATGTGGGGAGCGGGCGGTTTTACCCTGATGAATGCAGCCGTCGTCGTCGGTATGATGCTCATTGGCCTGGGCTTCATGGGCTCACCCCAGGTTTTTGCCAGGTTCATCGCCATTAGGAGCGAGGAACAGATCGATCGCGGTAAATGGATAGCCATGTTATTTACCCTGCTGGTTGATTTCTCCGCCGTCAGCATCGGTGTGCTCGGACGTTATATTTTTACCACCGCGGGTGTGGACCCGGATTCCGTACTCGGTAACGGCGCCCAAAATGTGCTGTCTGAACTAGTTGAGTACACTTTTCCACCTCTGATCGTGGGCATTTATGTGGCAGCAGTCCTGTCTGCGATCATGTCCACGGTGTCCTCCCTGCTGGTGATGGCTTCGGCCTCCATCACCCATGACCTCTATGAAAAAAGCATCAACCCGGCCCTGAGCGACTCCGATGCTGCCCGCCTGTGTCGCCGCATCACCGTTGTCTTCGCGGCATGCGCTCTAGCTCTGGCGGTACTGGTCTCAATCTTGTCGCCTGATAGAACCATCTTCTGGTTCGTGATCTTCGGTTGGGCTGGTATCGCCGCCACCTTCTGTCCCATGATCATCCTGTCGTTGTTCTGGCCCCGCTTTACTGAGAAGGCGGCGATCGCGGCGATGGTAACCGGGTTTTCCATGACCCTGATTACGAAGTTTGTGATTCAGGATTTGGAGGGGATCGGCGCCTATTTTGTTGCCCTGGAAACCATGCCGCCATCATTTCTGTCGGCCTTGATTGTGGGATACCTGGTCGCTATCAAGTGGCCGGATCCGGAACTGGAAGCAGCGTATCGAAACGACCTGGCCAGCCTCGAGGCAGAAGATTCCGAAGCTAGGATCACAGCGACCACGCCGGTGGCCAGCACCTGAAAATTAGAAGAGGAAACCGCAGTGGCTCTGAGTAGAGAAGAACTCGAAGCCCACTGGATGCCATTCACCGGCAACCGCCAGTTCAAAATGAGCCACGATTCATGGTGGTGGCCAAGGGTGCTTACTATACCGATGCCGATGGCAGGCAAATATTCGACGGGTTGTCCGGGTTGTGGACCTGTGGCGCCGGTCATGGTCGTGAGGAAATCACCCGGGCAGTTAGCGCGCAGATAGCCGAGATGGATTACTCGCCAGGATTTCAATTTGGCCACGCCTTGTCTTTTCAGCTTGCCAACAAGATTGTGGACTTGACACCAGACGGGTTGGATCATGTATTCTTTACCGATTCTGGTTCTGAAACCATCGATACCGCGCTAAAGATTGCGCGTGCCTACTGGCGCAGTCGTGGTCACACCGGCAAGAGTAAATTTATCGGTCGCATGAAAGGCTACCATGGCGCTAACTATGGGGGCGTCGGCGTCGGTGGCATCGGTTTCAATCGTAAATTGTTCGGACAAACGGTAGATGCTGACCATATTGCCCACACCCTGCTGGAGGAAAATCGTTTTAGCAAAGGCATGCCGGAATCCGGTTTTAGAGCTTTGTTAATGGTTTTTATCCGACTTTCGATAGTCTTGTTGTCCCAGCTTGCACTCGCCGCCTGCGGCCTGGGTGCGGCGGGGGTACGCCCGACAATCAGCCTGTATTGCGACAATTTTCTGGTCTATAAGATGTGCGCGCGGGATATGGATCGAGATGGTATCGTTGAATTTGTTTACTTCGAAGAATCGGAAGTGGTATTCATGTGGCGCGAAGGCGCCAGGGATGACATCCCAGCGGATATGGAAATCCACCAATGCGCCGAGGCCATGCCCTCGGAGCTGGTAGCCACCACCAATCGCGTATTTTTCGTCGATGACGAGACCAGTTACCTTGAGCGGCAGGACATTCGCGGCGGCATGATGATCGAATACATCACCGCATTACCTCGGGTTGCAGCCTGCAACCTGGGATCAGACCAGTCTAGGGGCGAAAGCCACGGCTGAATCCTATCGAGCACAACGGGGGTGGAGAGAATAGACGAAATCCCTCCACCCGCGCTTGTATTCGCTTGCTGCCAGCATTAAGCACTTGCCGATTTACCCTCCAAACAGGGTAATGTTAAATACCCTCGCCATGATCAATATTCCGCTCAAGCCGGTAAATACAAATAAGCTGAGGAAAGAGAAATATCTGGCAAATGTTGATGGATAAAAGGCCTTATCCTTCTTCGGTATGATGCTAAGGCAGTAATACACATTGAAGAAGTAAATTACCGGCGCTACGAAGAAGGCCAGCGCGGAGGCTACCAGCACCAGGTACACGGGTCTGGGCATGCCGATGATAATCACCAGTGCAGTCACCAGGGAAAAAATCATAGTGGCGCGATAGATGTTGTACTCTGAATACCATTTGGATTTGTGCTCGGAACCCAATTCGGCCCTGTCTACTCCTTGTAATCCCGCGGTGGCTGGAAAGATATTGCGGCAGCAGGCGCCAACTATTCGGGGCCAGCCATCAAAATAGTTAAATACAGTCGAAAAGGTCGCAGCGAAAGCGCCAATCAGAAATATCACCATCAGGCCATTGCCGACACTTTCGGTAAATATCCTGGCGATGTCGCCGATTACGTCCTGCCCTGACACCTCCGATGGATACATCCAGATGGCGGCGAGGATCAGAAATATACAGGCGATGATGAACGACACGATATGACCGAGACGAAAATCCCATAGCCCGATGGTGAACCAACGCTGGCAGTAGGTCTGGGCATGCGCCGGCAAGCGGGAGGTGTCCACGGTCAAATCCTCCATCTTCGGCGCGAAAGGATCGAAGCGCCGGGCCAGTCCCATCTCCTCCAAGGTGCCTCTTATTCTCCCCATGCCTACCTTCTTGGCCTTGCCCCATTCCGATGCTTGCAAGGAGACATCGATACCGGTAGGCAGCAGACCCAGGAAGCCTGCGATAATCAGCCAGGATCCGGACGGCATGTCGAAGATAAAAAAGTATTGCGCCACAGAAATCGAAGGAGGGTTGACAAAGAAAACGAACACTGTGGTAACGAAAAGAAAGCCGGCGGCTATTTTAGCCACCCGTTCCACAATTTTATAATTTCCGCGCAGCAGGATGAAAACTGAAAATGTGCCCAACACGGCGGCGAAGAGTTCTATCGGTATTTCAAATCCCAGGACCTCGCTGAACAGATAACTGAATAGAAAATAGAGCACCGCCGCTGCCGCGATCAGACGACCCGCCTGACCGATAATACATTGCAATATCGTGGTCGCCATGACGTACCACAGGGGCCATTTTTTCCAGGCCGTGCCATAGGCTTCTATCAGGCTTTTGCCGGTGGCGTTGGTAAAGCGGAAAGCCATTTCGAAGCCGTAATATTTAAATATATAGGCCACGGGAATGCACCACATCAGGGCATAGGCGAAGCGTCCTCCTGCAGTTGGGGCGGTAATAATATGGCTGGTACCGATTCCAGTCATCATCAGGATAATGCCGGGCCCGAAATGGGAAATCATCTTGCCGAAGGACATGTCGGGTAGTTCCAGGGCGGCCAGGGACTGCTCCGAGGTCAGTGATTCCAGGGTTTTACCTGCTGGAGTTTCTGCGGATGCCTGATCTGCCTGATCGGGTGAATCGTTCGAGGCGCTCTGGTTTTTATCGGTTCCTTCTTCCACTTTTTATACTCCCCGCTCAATACCCGCCCATGGCGGGTATGAATCATTGTACTATTATTTATTATTAAGCTAGGCCCAATTTCTCCGCTAGCCCGATGCGCTGTAACTTGCCCGTGGGTCCCTTCGGGATCTGTTCCAGGAAAACCACTTTCTTTGGTACTTTAAAGTCTGCCAGACGAGTTGCGGCATAATCACGCAGGCCTTTCTCGTCGAGTTCCGCGTCAGTCTCGAGTACGACGGCTGCAGCCACTTCCTCACCCAGCTTTTCGTGTGGAATGGCGAAGGTAACGACCTGAGCGACGCTCTCGTGGTCAAGCAGAATTTCGTCAACTTCGCGAGGAGAAATTTTTTCCCCACCGCGGTTAATTATTTCTTTCAGCCTACCGGTAAGCGTCAAATAACCGCCGTCATCCAGGCGGCCCTGGTCTCCGGTGCGGAACCAACCGCCGGTATATGCGGTGGCATTCGCCACCTCATTATTGAGGTAGCCCGCGGTCACATTTTCACCCTGGATCACGACTTCACCAATTTCACCGATGGCCAGGTGTTTACCCTGCTGATCCATAATAGATACTTTTGGTCCGGCAGCCAGGCCCACCGAGCCAGGCTTCTGGCTACCCCGTGGCAAGGGATTACAGGCCATCTGGTGTGCCGCCTCGGTCATGCCATAGGCTTCAATTACCGGGGCGTCGAAGGTCTGCTCCAGATCCGCCATCACCTTCGGTGGCAGGGAAGCCGAGGAGGAGCGAAGGAAGCGCAGCTTGACGCTGTCTATGATTTCCCGATTGCGTCCGGCCCGTGTCAGGATTGCCTGGTGCATGGTGGGCACGCCGGTATACCAGGTGGGCCGTACTTCCTCCAGCCAATTAAAAAATTTCAGGGCGTTGAAACCCGGCGTGCAGCTGACACAAGCCCCCGCATGCATCGATCCCAACACGGCGGCGATAAGACCGTGGATATGAAAAAGGGGCATAATATTCAGGCACTTATCCGCGGACGTCAGCGCCAGGGACTGGGCAACATTGCGTGCTGATGCACAGACATTCTGCTGGCTTAGGGGCACCAACTTGGGTTTCGAGGTGGTGCCGGAGGTATGCAGTACCAGCGCAATATCGTCGGGCTGGGCAAAGCCAGTGATTGGGGAGGCATCGGCAAGCGCCCCTCCCAGCAATTCAAATTTCCCCGCCGGATCACCTGGATTATGTAGTAGTCGCACTACCTTGATGCCCAGCTTCTCGGCGCTGGCAATGGCTGGAGAGTCGCTGTCTTCGGTAACCAGCAGGATTTTCGGCTTCAGGTCTTCCAGGTAGAAATCATATTCTTCGCCGCGGTAACCCGGATTGAGAGGCGCGGTAGTGGCCACGGCACCGATCGCAATAAATGCACTCGCCATTTCTGGCCCGTTAGGTAGCACAATGGCGACAGGGTCATTGCGACCGACCCCAAGCTCATTGAGACGGGTAGCAGTGGTTTTTACTTGAGCACGCAGTTCATCATAAGTGAGGGCCTGTTGCCCGGGTGCTGTGAGTGCGGCTTGTTTTCCTTCTCCGCTATCTACTAGTTCCCACAGTGTGCTCATGGTATGGCTCCAGAGAAAAATCAGCAGTGTGCTGAAACAGCATGTAGTATGTCAAGACCGTGTGCAACTCTTTTAAGTCAGGCACCATCGGGTGAAGGATTTGAGCTTTCTACGGGCATCCAGCAATCTATTTTGTCTCGTTGTGCAGTGCGCAATCGGGTAGACTTGAAGGGCGAGAAAAACACCCGCCATTGTTAAAAATATCGAGGGAACACTGTGCGAATATGTATTTATGGTGCTGGCGCTATTGGTGGCTACCTGGGTGCCATGCTCGAGAGCACAGGTGCAGAAGTTAGTTTGATCGCCAGGGGGCCACACCTGCAAGCCATGCAAAGCCGAGGCTTGAAACTGATCACCGCAGAAGGGGAGAGTATCCATCGACTAAACTGCACGGATAAGCCGGAGTCACTGCCGGCGCAGGACTTCGTCATCGTCACCCTCAAGGCCCACTCTGTGCCTAAAATTGTGCCGCAAATAGATGCCTTGCTGGCGCCGGGCGGAGCCGTAGTCACCGCAGTTAATGGCATCCCCTGGTGGTACTTCTATGGTCTGGAAGGGCCACATGAAAACCAACGCCTGCGTAGCGTGGATCCTGATGATCAACAGTGGCAGCAATTGCAGCCGCAGCGAGCAATCGGCTGTGTTGTCTACCCGGCCTGTGATTTGCTGGAGCCAGGTGTCATTCGACACGTGGAAGGAAATCGCTTCACCCTGGGCGAGCCCAGTGGTGAAAAAACCGAACGGGTAATGGCCCTGAGTCAAGTCTTCATAGAGGCGGGACTGAAAGCACCGGTGCGACCGAGAATTAGAGATGACATATGGGTAAAGCTATGGGGAAACCTGTGCTTCAACCCCATCTCTGTTCTCACTCACGCCACTTTGGATATCATCGCAACTGAGCTGGGAACACGCACCATTGCCGCAGCTATGATGGCAGAAGCCCAGCAGATCGCCGAGAGTCTGGGGGTGAAGTTTGCCGTGGATATCGAGAAACGTATTAACGGCGCGGCCGGGGTTGGCGCCCATAAAACGTCGATGTTACAAGATCTTGAACAGGGCCGCCCGATGGAAATCGATGCGCTGTTAACCGTGGTACAGGAATTGGGAGAAATGACAGGGATAGCGACACCTGTCATCGATGTCGTTTTAGGCCTCGTTATTCAGCGGGCGCAACAGGCTGGCTGTTATGGTTAACTAGCTTCCTTAAATTCATCGCCAGGCGATAGCGGGAATAATTATGAGCAAGTGGATAAGATTCAGGCGCCAGGATTCACAAGTAGATGAGATGGGTAAACTACTCGATGAAGTCGATTTCGGGAATCAACGCGTTGCTGTGTACGTAGGTGAACTATTTGATGGTGCGCAGCCAACGGAAGAAATTTTGCGGGTAGAGGATTTGACTCTGCTGACACCCTGTTGGCCTGGCAAGATGATTGGCCTATGGAACAATGTCAGATCTGCGGCCGAGAAACAGGGTCTGACAATCCCTGAAGAACCCTTGTATTTTCTCAAGTGCAGCAATTGCTACCTGCCTCATCTTGGCCAGATTCAGCGACCGCAATACTATGATGGCAGGATCATATATGAAGGCGAACTCGGTGTAGTGATTGGAAAAGTCTGTCGCGCTGTTTCGGAACAGGAAGCCGGGGACTACATTTTTGGTTACACCTGTGTAAACGATATTACGGCATTGTCTCTGATCGATAAAGATTCCACTTTTCAGCAATGGTGTCGCGCCAAGAGCATGGATACCTTTGGTGCATTTGGGCCCAGCATCTGCACCGACGCAGAAGTCGAAAAACTCCAGGTGCGGACCTTCTACCGGGGGAAATTGCGACAAGATTACGCCATTAGCGATCTGATTTTTTCTCCCAGGCAAATTGTGAGTAGGTTGTCCCAGGATATGACCTTGTTTCCGGGGGATTTGATCGCCTGTGGCACCGGCGGTGGGGTCCTGCCTATCAAGCCGGATTCGACGGTTGAGGTATGTATTAACGGCCTGGATTCCCTGAGTAACACTATGGCTTCTGCTTGACGTCTGCACCTGCTTAAGTCACATGACCGCAACAGAACAAAAAGACAGCCAACCCCGGTTCACCGGCTGTATGGCGATGAGAAATCTCACCACTGCCTATAGCACAGCCGGCAGGTCACGAACCGGGTAGGCTCTGAATGCCAGCACTACCAGGTTGGACTTCGGCGCGGATTGCTCCTATTCTTAGCTCTCTGAAGAGTAAGGATAATAGGAATTCAAGCGATGAACTTAAGCAAAGCGCTGCTGCCTGTTATCTGCACCTTGATGCTCGGCTGTACCACCAGTGAACCCCCTGAATACGGGTTCGTTGATTGGTTTCTCAGCAATGCAACCGGCTCCAGGATGACGCTCGTGGTGTACGACAAAGTTTGTGGCCGCACCCATTTCCGCGTTCGGGTAGCCACTTCGGTCGAGACCAGCATAAGCACATGCAGCGACAGTGAAGGCAGGGCTGACATCAGATATAAACAGGCCGGCGGACTGAATAGCCCCGACAATCCCTGGTTTGATAGCCGCGTGAATGCGAATCAGAGTCTAATAATCCGTTAGCCGGTTATAAGCTCTGCTGCCTTCATTAAATGCAAACCCATGAGTGAAGATCCGGAAATGAGCAAGCACTCAAAAATCAAGCGCAGGGATTTCCTTTCGGCGGCAGCGCTTCCATTAGCTGCTGCGGTAGTACCGGCAAGTTTGACTGCACAAGACAACGCAGCATTTTCGGCGCCAGAGCGGGTACGGGTCGGCATCATTGGTGCCGGAGCAAATGTGCGGGGGGTACAAATTCCGGGTTTTCAGCGAATTTCCGGCTGTGAGATTGTGGCGGTGGCCAATCGCAGTTTGCAATCCAGCCAACGGGTGACAAAAGAGTTTAACATTCCCCGTGCCTATGGCAGTTGGGAAGAATTGCTGGATGATGATGACATCGACGCGGTGTTGATAGGCACCTGGCCGTATATGCATCGCCGCCTGACCATGGCGGTTCTTGAGAGCGGCAAACATGTACTCTGTCAGGCGCGGATGGCAAATAACGCAGCCGAGGCAAGGGATATGCTGGCAGCTTCGCGACGCTATCCAGAGCTGGTATCGCAATTGGTTCCGACTTCCACGAGTTACATTATCGATAATCTGATAAGACGCCTGTTGGCTGAAGGCTACGTCGGTGAAGTGCTTTCTGTGGAGATACAAAGACTGCGTAGAAATTTCGCCGAGCTCGAAGGTGTATTGGACTGGCGCCACGATCGCGAATTCAGTGGCTACAATACCTTGAACCTGGGTGCTACCTATGAATCGATGCT
>PCCP01000085.1 GCA_002731775.1 Gammaproteobacteria bacterium | reverse complement strand
TGATAATAGAATCAAGAAACCACTCACTTGGTTATATTCGAACATCACGAGGTATACCGCAGTCAAGAAATACAATCGCAAACGAAGTATTGAGGATCGAAGGTGATACCCTTCATCTCACTCATACTTACTTTGACGATACGCTCTACGAAAACCCTATCGTGATGGATTATTTCTTCAGGCGAGCCGACGAATCCGAAATTACCTTGTATGAATGCACGGAGGCTAACTACGACTGGTTTACTGAGTTAAATGCACCGAAAGAGGAAGAGATACAATGAGACTGGTGATGTTCCTGACAATACTGTGTTACGTTCCGTTTGTAACAAATGCGCATCACTCTACTGCCGCAAATTTTACGCAGGAAATTATTTCCGTGGAAGGCGTGATAGAGCGAGTGCGCTTTCAAAACCCGCACTCCTCTGTGCTAATAAAGAATATGGATGAGACCGGGAATGAGGTCTATTGGCTGGTTGAGTCGAGTTCTAGCACTTCACTCCGCAGGAAGGGGGCATCCTTTGAGAGTTTCGAAATTGGTTCTAAGGTTAAGGTAACTGGCCTTAGGGGGCGCCGGCAGTACACGATGTATTTGCGGGAAATAACTTTTGAAGATGGAACTATCTTCACTCCAGACCGTGACCCCTATTAGAAATAGGCAGCCACCAAACACAATAGGTATTAACTGTGAAGCTCTACGATCTGCCCCCATCCCCCAATGCCCGTCGAGTACGAATTTTTATTGCGGAAAAAGGACTGGAAATTCCAATAGTTCCAGTAAACATGATGACGGGAGAAAACCAGTCGGAGGGTTACCTGGCAAAAAACTCCTTGGGAAAGATGCCGCTTCTGGAATTAGATGACGGTACCTGCATTGCCGAATCTGCAGCAATCTGCCGCTACCTGGAAGAAATGAATCCTAACCCTCCCTTGATGGGTCGAAATCCACTAGAAAGAGCCCTGGTCGAGATGTGGCACCGCCGGATGGAATTTGAATTCCTCATCCCTGTGATCACCATATTTCTCCATACTGGTGAAATGTGGAAAGACCGGGTCACTCAAATTCCCCAGGTGGCTGAAACGGGCATCCTTAACGTAAAGGAGCGCATGGAATGGCTGGATAGGGAATTGGATGGGAAAGAATTTATCACCGGAGAAGACTACACCGTAGCCGATATTACCGCGCAGTGCGCCTTCGTTATGGCTAAGGCAGCCCTCGGTTTACGCATTGCAGAAGACCAGCCGAAACTGAGCAACTGGTTTACTCGCGTATCCTCTCGCCCTACTGCCAGAGCTTAACCATTACGTGAAGATGCAGAACTGCGGGCAATTCAGGCTCTGACGCAGCGAACGCATTACTGTTATTACTTAGTAATCTCCGCGTTCACCCACGTCTTCGGCAATAACATCACCGCAACGATGCAGGGCCAGGAACCTGTCTTCGATTCCATCCAGGTGCTCCAGGATCGCTTCTCGCGCATAATATTGCATCGTTCGCCCTGTGCTCAGTGACAGGGATTGCAGTCGGTTTTCTATGTCTTTCGGGAGATTAATTGTGAACATTCGGGGAGCCCTCATCATTATTTTTATTGCGAGCGAGTGTACGGGTTAATCCGCCCGCGCCGAATAGGTTCCGGCAGATAGAGAAGCAGAGACGGTCGAAGCGCGGTTTACGTCCCTGTAATTCGCGGCAGCTTTCCTTGCTGATTTTAAGTATAGGACAATTCCTGGATGTCGCCAGTTTACAAGGAAGTGACAGGCAGTTGACCAAGGGTTGATGGCAGGATACTAATTCAAAACCCGGTAGCCCCTACCCATCAGGCAACACCTGATTACTGGCCCGGTTCTCCCGTGCCCTGAATGACACCCTTGGCGCCACCACCAATGGCCCCAACACCGACGCCTCGCTGGGCGGTATTGCTATCGGCCCACACCGCGCCGAGCAGTCCTCCGATAACGGCGCCACGGCGTGATCTGTAGATTAATGCTGGCGCCGAGAAACAGATAGCCCCGTTTTTGCTTGAAATACTGCTCAAATAAAGAGGCGATGAGCGCAGTATTGGGGTCGGAAGTGGTGGTGGAGTTAGCCTTGCTTTCGCCGTAAACAACTCAAAGATCGCCAATCCAGGAAAAATGACAGCGCGATGCAGGTCACACCGGAAACGCCTAGTTGCAGGTCTGGATGTGCTGGCGTATTTATTTCCATAAGGCCGGAATTATTAATATGAGGCCCATCAATTCAGTAGCGGCCGACCGGGCTGAAATTGGAGTGCGGCGGCCCACAATTTCTGTGTCATTAAAACAGCAAATCGGATACACTGCATGGCGAATAGATAACGGGTTTTGCAATCAAATTTCTAACTTTTCTTAGCTGGGATTTGGGCTTTGCCTGTAACTGTTCTGGCGCATCTGTCAAGGCAAAAAGCAAATCCCATAACTTCGTAGTATCGAACTGATGAAGGCTGGTGTTCCGAGTATTTCATGCGCCTGAAATGTATAAAATTAGCTGGTTTCAAAACCTTCGTAGACCCCACCACAATCAACTTTCCGTCCAGCCTCTGTGCTGTCGTTGGTCCTAATGGCTGTGGCAAATCCAATGTGATTGACGCCGTGCGCTGGGTGATGGGTGAAAGTTCCGCCAAGAACCTGCGCGGAGAACAGATGACGGACGTCATCTTCAATGGCTCCAGCAGTCGTAAGCCTGTGGGGCAGGCCAGTGTCGAACTGGTTTTTGATAATCACGACAAGAAATTGCGAGGCGAATACGTCAACTTCGCCGAAGTCTCTATCAAACGCAAGGTCGATCGTGATGCGCAATCTACTTACAGTCTTAATGGCATCCGCTGTCGACGTAAAGATATTACCGATATTTTCCTTGGCACTGGCCTGGGAGCGCGCAGCTACTCGATTATCGAGCAGGGCATGGTGTCGCGGCTGATTGAATCGAAGCCGGAAGAATTAAGGATATTTATCGAGGAAGCCGCCGGTATCTCCAAATACAAGGAACGGCGCAAGGAAACAGAAAACAGGATCAGACGCACCCGGGACAACTTGGAGCGTCTTACCGACATCAGAGACGAGCTGGAACGTCAACTTCAGCACCTTAAGCGCCAATCTGTTGCCGCCGAAAAATATGGTGAATTTAAACAACAAGAGCGGCAGACGACGGCGAACCTGAACGCGCTGCGTTGGCGCAGTCTGGATGACGAATTACGTTCCAATCAAGAGAGTATTAATTCCCTGGAAATCAATATCGAAGCGACCACGGCAGAGCAACGGAAATTAGACGCGAGAGTGGAAAAACATCTGTCTGACAACGCGGATTTGACCGATGCCCTCGGTGAAGTGCAGGAACATTTCTATAGCCTGGGGAACGATATTGCGCGCATCGAGCAGTCCATCGAACATCATATCGAGCGCACCGATCAGTTGCGGCTCGATCTTTCGGAGACCGAAGAGGGCTGGTCCCAGACCAAAGAAGAATTGGATGTGGACCTGAAGAAGATTACCCAGCTCGATGCCGAGCTTCGACTCATAAGCCCTGAGCTGGAAGCGGCAACGAATTCTGAGGCCGAATCAACCAAGCTGCTCGAGAATGCGGAGCAAAAATTACAACAGTGGCAGCAGGAATGGGATGCCTTTAATCAGCGAGCGGAGGAACCGAGGCAGTCGGCAGAGGTGGAACAATCACGGATCCAACAGCTGGAAAAAATCGTCGATCGTGGTCTGGAAAGAAAGCAGAACCTCGAACAGGAACAACAGGCTATCGCCGCAAGCCCGGAAGATGAGTCCATCACCGAGACCACCAGACAAATCAACAAGCTGGAAACGGATATTGGTTCAGGGCAGGCCAGGAATACAAAATTAGGTCTACAACTAGAGAATCGGCGCCAGGCGCTGGCCACTAATTCTACAGACCTCGACGCAGTGCGCAGTGAATTACAGACGGCCAGGGGCAAGCTGGCGTCCCTGGAGGCCCTGCAACAGGCGGCATTGGGACAAGATCAGCAGGAGATTAATCGCTGGTTGAGGCAGAAGGGCATGGATAACCAGCTGCGACTCGGCGAGAGCCTGAAGATCGCCGCCGGTTGGGAGATGGCTGTGGAAACCGTTCTCGGGGATTCCCTGCAGAGTATTTGCGTAGAGGGGCTAGGCAATCTGGGTTCTCTGCTGGCCGAATTACCACAAGGCAAGCTCGGCTTGATCGATGTACTAACGGTCGCGCCAGGGTCTGAGGCCGCGAACGCGAACGCCGAGCTGACCTTGCTCGCTACCAAGGTGAGTTGTGATTGGGACCTGGGCGATCTGCTCGCGGATATCTACGTGGCTGACAATCTGGCAGACGCTCTGGCTAGTCGGGATCAGTTGACCGCTGGTGAGTCTATAATTACCGCCAATGGGGTCTGGCTGGGCACGAGCTGGATTCAGATTTACACGGAAAACAAGCAGAATTCCGTTGTTGAAAGACGGAGTCTAATTTCTGAAATATCCATAAATATAAAATACTTAAACAATAAATCTAACAAATTAATTGAACATCAGGAACGGCTCAAGTCGGCCCTTTCTAAGGATGAATCTGCACGCGAGGCTACGCAAACCGAAATTAGCAAAAAATCCCGTGAACTGAGTGATCTCAAATCCCTGATCAGCGCCAGCATGGCTAAGGTGGAGGAGGCAAACTTACGCGCGCAGCGACTCCAGCGCGAATTGGAGGAACTCGCGCGCCAGCTTACGCTGGAAGAGGAGAATACAGCCGAAGCCAGGGCCCGCTTGCAGCAGGCGCTGGATGACATGGAACGTGACATCGGTGACCGCGAGCGACTGGAAGCCAACAGAGACGGAACACGGGAGGCGCTGGAGAAATGCCGTGCCAACGCTGCCACAGACAAGGATCTGGTTCATGAACTGGCGCTAAAACAACAGTCAACTCAGTCTCAGCTACAATCCACCCGGGAAACCATGGACCGTATGGCCAGCCAGATGCAGCGATCCAAGGAACGGATGGAGTCTCTACATACCCAGTTAGCAGAATCAGATGAGCCGGTTCAAACCATGCGCAAGGATCTGGAATCATTGCTGCAGAAAAGGCTGACAGTGGAGAAGGAATTGACAGCGGCAAAAGCCAAGGTCGATGACAACGAACATAGCATAAGATCATTAGAGCAGCAGCGAAACCAGAAACTGGAGCAGCTGAATACGGTGCGTGAGTCGCTGATGCAAATGCGCTTGAAGAATGAGGGTGCTTCGGTAAAACGTGAGGGTATTCTGGAGCAATTGCAGGCGGCAAAATTCGACCTCGAAGTGGTTCTGGCAGAGCTTCCGGATGGTATGGAACAGCAGGAATGCGAGCAGGAGCTTGAAAAACTGGGCAACAGGATTCAACGCCTGGGACCAATAAACCTCGCTGCGATAGACGAATACAAACAAGCGTCCGAGCGAAAAGTGTATTTGGACAAACAGAATGAAGACCTCGAAAAAGCACTGAATACACTGCAGAACGCTATCCGAAAGATTGACAAGGAAACCCGCGCGCGCTTTAAGGAAACCTTCGACAAGATTAACTCGGGTCTGCAAAAATTATTTCCGAAGGTCTTCGGTGGCGGTCATGCCTACCTGGATATGACCGGTGATGACCTCCTCGATACTGGTGTCGCCATCATGGCGCGGCCGCCGGGTAAACGTAATAGCACCATCCACCTGCTCTCCGGTGGAGAGAAAGCGATGACAGCCATAGCCCTGGTGTTTTCAATCTTCCAGTTGAATCCGTCGCCGTTCTGTATGCTGGATGAGGTTGACGCGCCTTTGGATGACGCAAATGTAGAGCGTTACGCCAAGCTGGTGCGGGAAATGGCCGCTAATGTGCAATTCATTTTCATCACCCATAACAAGCTGACTATGGAGATGGCGAATCAATTGCTGGGTGTTACCATGCATGAGCCCGGTGTATCTCGGGTTGTCGCCGTGGATATCGATGCGGCGGCGGAATTGGCCGCCAACTAGTGGTTTTAAAAATCCTGCCTGAAAAAGCCGTTTTCGTGCTAAAGAAAATGCGGTAACTGTAAGATAACATTAATAATTTTGAATAATCCGGGCAACATCCTAATGCTGCTTGAATTCTTGCTATGAATATACGTGAATTAATCATCTTATTGTTGGGATTTGCCATCATCGCAATCATACTGCGTGGGCTTTACGTGGCATTCCAGGCCCGTCGTGGGCAGATTCGCCTGGCCATCGACAAGAATATTCCCCAGGATGTGGATTTGGAGTCCCTGGAACTTGCCGAGCTACCTGCTGGTGGGGCCAGGTTAGTCGATCGCGATCTGGACCAACAGGCGGCAGGCCTGAGCGTTGTCGCTGCGTCGAATCTCAAGGCCGAAGCGCTGGATCTGGGCCTGCCGAACGAAGAGGGGGGCGCGATTCCGGTGCTCATGGATGCGGTGGAACTTGCTGATCCAAGCCCGGATGATGCCACCGATCAACTCCAGTTCGAGGACGAGTTCGCCCAGGCGGCGGAAGATTTTGCCGATGTAGAGGCTCGATCGGTTGCAGATATTTTGCCGGCTGAGGGTTCCTTCTCAGCTAATAGCTGTGCAATGGCCGAAGACTCTGACTCGCCTGGCACAGAAGAAGACCCGGATGCAGTGCTATTGGACTATGATCAAGCGCAACCGGATGCTGATGATTTTGACGCTGAGGATGAGGACGATCGGGTGCGGGCTGATTATGATGCTCTCGCGGCCGTCAAGCCCGATTACCCCGAACCGGAAGATGACCTGGACATAGGCGAAGAGCCTGACACTTACTATGAGAACAATGAGGAAGCCGGGGTGGAAGCGGCAGACGAAGAAGACGACTTCACGGATGACCCAGAGCAAGAATCAGATCGGCGAATAGCGCCTGCAATCGAGGCAGTTGCGGGGGCGGAGGAGGAGCTTGGCAGTTTCTCCATGACCGCGGGAGAACGCATTGGATTTGGTGCGACGGCAGAGCCGGTTGAATTGCCTGATGAGTCGGGCAATGAAATACCAATCGGAGAATCCAGGTCCTGGCTGCAAACGGTATTCGCTATCTTCGGAGCGAAAAGGAATCAGGGAAAAACAGAGATGGCCGACCCGGTGATACCGGTAACAGAAGCGGCTGCTGCAGGACTGGAATCTGCTGGCAGCGATTTGGAGCCAGCGAGAAAATTAGATGCCGGCGATGCGATGCCTGCTACCAGCTCGGTAGCGGCCGAACCGTCGGAGGTGATCATCATCAATGTGATGGCGACAGAGGGTTATGCCTTTGCCGGCGATGATTTGCTAAAGGTGCTGCTTGGCACCGGTCTCAGTTTCGGCGAAATGGATATCTTCCACCTGCACTTGGGTTCCGAACTCAAGGCGCCGGTTTTATTCAGCGTAGCCAATATTCTTAATCCCGGCACCTTCGATCTTAACAACATGGACACGTTCAGCACCACCGGTGTCAGTCTGTTCCTGGCTCTGCCTGCGGCGATTAACAACCTGGAAGCGTTCGAGCAGATGTTAGCCGTTGCGCAGCAGATTCAGGCAGCGCTCGGCGGTGAGTTGAAGGATGAGCACCGCAATGTGATGACTACACAAACCATGGAACACTATCGGCAACGCATAAATGACTTCGAATTGCGGTGTCTAAAAGCCGTAGGCGGCCGCGGCTAGATCTGCACCGCAAACAATCCATGGCAGTTCCTGACAAAATAAAACAGGAAGTACGCGAGCTTCGAGCACAGCTCGAATACCATAATCGCTTATACCATTCACTGGATTCCCCAGAAATACCAGACGCCGACTACGATGCTCTGCTCACACGACTCGGACTTCTCGAAGACAAATTTGATCTGGCCATACCAGGTTCGCCGACCCAGCGAGTAGGCGGTGAAGCGCTGTCTTTATTCACCCAGGTCACCCACACGATGCCCATGCTCTCCCTGGATAAAGTGTCCAGCGAGAAAGGACTGGGCGACTTCGAGCTGCGGCTACAGAAGAAGCTGGGGGATGACAGCCAGTTGCAATACAGCTGCGAACCCAAGGTCGATGGTGTTGCGGTCAGCTTGCTTTATCGGGACGGCGTGCTGCTACGGGGGGCTACGCGGGGCGATGGCGTCACCGGTGAGGACATTACCCGCAATGTGAAAACAATACCCAGCATTCCTCTACAACTCGAGGTAGCCGCAGCACCTGCTCTGATCGAAATAAGGGGTGAGATTTTTCTCGGCAAGAAAGGCTTTGCCGATCTCAATAGGAGGGCGGGAAAAAAAGGCTCGAAAATATTTGTAAATCCCCGTAATACGGCTGCGGGGGCGCTGCGGCAACTGGATCCCCGGCATACCGCGCGGGTGCCGCTACAGATGTATTGCTACAGCGTTGGTGTCTTCGAAGGACGTGCATTGCCAGACCAACTAGGCGAAATATTCAGCTTGCTCGCGAGTTGGGGATTGCCGGTCAATCCGGACATCAATACCAGGACGGGAATTGAGGCCTGCCTGGCCTATTGCAGGGAATTGCTAGCCAGGCGAAATTCACTTGAGTACGAGATAGATGGCGCTGTCATCAAAATTAATGACCTCGATACGCAGCGGCGACTGGGTAGCAATGCCAGAACGCCGCGCTGGGCCATGGCATTTAAATTCCCGGCGGAAGAAAAAACCACCCGTCTACTCGATGTCGAATTCCAGGTCGGTAGAACCGGCACAATTACTCCGGTTGCCAGGCTCGAACCTGTGTTTGTCGGTGGGGTGACGGTGAGCAACACCACCTTGCATAACATGGATGAAATAGAACGCTTGGGCTTGCGCATCGGCGATACAGTCATCGTACGCCGTGCCGGCGACGTAATTCCCAAGATTGTGAAAGTAGTGCGATCCAGGTCGAAGAAAAACCGTAAGGAAATACGCCTGCCCGAGGCCTGCCCCGCCTGTGGCTCTGCTATCGAGAAAGACGGAGAGGTACTCTATAAATGTAGTGCCGGTATAATTTGTCCGGCACAGCGCAAGGAATCAATCAAACACTTTGCCTCCCGCACAGCGATGGACATCGAAGGCCTGGGGGACAAATTGGTTGAGCAACTGGTAGACGAGGGTATGATAGGGACTGTGGCGGATATTTTTGCACTGGCAACAGAACAGCTAGCCAGTTTGGAGAGAATGGGTAGCAAGTCGGCAAAAAACCTGATCGCCGCGATAGATAAATCGAAGCAGACGACCCTGTCACGGTTTTTGTTTGCCCTGGGTATCCGTGAAGTAGGGACGGCGACGTCGCAGCAATTGGCGATGCATTACGGCGACATAGCACAGATCGTCGCCGCCGATGCGGAGAGCCTGGAACGGGTGCCTGACATCGGGCCAATAGTGGCCAGTCATATCAGGACTTTCTTCGAAAATCAGGAAAATCTTGCGCTGATTAAATCCCTGCAGGACGGTGGTGTGAGATGGCCCAAAATTGTCGTCGATGCCGGTGCTCCAGCCAGGCCATTGCTGGGAAAAACCTATGTCTTGACCGGCACGCTGCAACAGATGCCCAGGGACGAAGCGAAAAGGCAATTGTTGGCGCTGGGAGCAAAGGTGGCCGGCAGTGTCTCTAAAAACACGGATTGCGTGGTGGCAGGCCCGGGCGCCGGTTCAAAATTGGTGAAGGCAGAGGCATTGGCAATAAAGGTGATAGACGAGGGGGAATTTTTATCCCTGCTTGATGCTCTAAGTCAATAGAACTTGCGGGACCAGACCCGCTGTATTCTTGGAATATGTTGTGAATTTACCGAAAAAACAAAATCTTATCGTGTTGGCATGCCTGATACTACAGACGTCCTGTGCGAGTTCGCCACCGAGTGACGTCACTGATGTCTGTAGCATTTTCGAAGATCGGCGTTCCTGGTACAAGGCTGCCCACAATGCGGAACAACGCTGGGGTGTGCCGATTGCGATCAATATGGCGTTTATCTACCAGGAGTCTGCGTTCGAGGCCCGGGCCAAACCCGCGCGCTCGCGGTTTCTCTGGATCTTTCCGGGCCCTAGAGCTTCTTCTGCCTACGGCTACGCCCAGGCTTTGGACACCACCTGGGCAGAGTACATGGCTAAAGCCGGCAACCGGGGGGCCTCCCGCGCGAATTTTGCCGATGCGGTGGACTTTGTCGCCTGGTATAACGCCAATTCCAGTCGTATCAGTCGCATCGACCGCGACGACGCCAGGGATCTGTATTATGCATATCACGAGGGTAACGGGGGTTATCAGCGTGGCAGCTACCGCAGCAAGCAATGGCTAGTGGATGCGGCAGCCCGGGTACAGTCCAATTCAAGCCGCTTCGCCACTCAACTGGAAGGGTGCAGACGGGAGCTGGACAAAAATTGGTTTCAGCGCCTTATTTCTTAATAAACTTGCCATTTCGGTAGCCGTTTATCGCGTTCCCATTGGTCCGTGGAATTGCTGCTGTGGCGTGATCAATTGAATCTCAAACAGAGAGTAGCTTATGAGTTGGTGGGGGAAAGTAGTAGGCGGCACCTTTGGTTTTATGCTGGGAGGACCGCTTGGCGCACTAATGGGCGCTTCACTGGGCAACTATTTCGACGGCGCCAAGCGTGGGCCTGCACTGGGACTGGGAGATACCGAGCGAGTCCAGTCCGTTTTCTTTACCACTACCTTCGCATTGATGGGTTATATCGCCAAGTCCGATGGCAAGGTTACCGCGGATGAAATAGCACTCACCGAGCAGGTAATCCGGCAGATGCATCTGGGGTCTGTGCAGCGCAAAGTCGCCATCAAACTATTTAACGAAGGCAAAAAAGATGGTTTCCCGGTGCGTGAGGTGCTGGCACAATTCAAGCGCGAGTGTTATAGACGCCGCAACCTCATTCAGATGTTCCTGGAAATTATCACCGCGACCGCTTTTGCCGATGGTCGCCTGGTTAGCCGGGAACAAAAAATCCTGGAGGGGATCGCCGCCGATCTCGGTTATTCGAAAGCCGACTATGCCCAGCTCCGATCTCGCCTGTCCGGACAGGCCCATTTTGCCAGCGATAAATCCATCGAAGACAAACTCGAGGCCGCCTATACACTTCTCTCCTGCAAGCCCGGCGTCGGTGCCGCCGAATTGAAAAAAGCCTACCGCAGGCAGATGAATCAGCATCACCCGGATAAACTGGTGGCCAAGGGATTACCGGAAGAGATGATTGTCCTCGCCACCAGGAAGACCCAGGACATCAAGGCCGCCTATGAATTAATCAAACTGCATCGCGATTAGTCGGGGGCTCTTTAATCATGTAGAGCGGGCGCCCTGTAGTCAGGCTCAGTCATGCCGCTAAATAAAAGTTAACGAAAGGTATTGTTTATATCTGCCAGTACATCGCTGCCGGGACAGAGGTCGTGGTGGGTAAGGGTGTTAAATGGCTTGTCCACGGTATCCTGCAATTCATGATAATCGGAAGTGGATTGGTTGATATACAGCAAGCCGGTAGCGATCTTCCCCTGCCTCTTGTGCTGAGAAATATGATGCAGCGCATTTTCCTTATCGTAGGGATCGTAATTATTGCCGGTCTTGTGCAGGCGAATCACCGAGCCATCGTGCAGGGTAATTTCTTTTTCCTTGCCAGCATCATAACTGGTGGTGATCTCTTCGCGCATGGGCACGAAATCGATTTCGCTCAAGGCGACATAGTTTTCCCAGGTGTTTTTATAGCCCTGGGTAGATGCATCGGTGTTATTAAATGTTACGCAAGGGGAAACGATGTCGATGAAGGCAAAGCCCTTATGGGTCAGGCCGGCCTGGATCAGAGGTATCAGCTGTTTCTTGTCACCAGAAAAACTACGGGCGACGAAGCTGGCGCCCAGTTCTATCGCCAGGGTTGCCATATCGATATTATCGAATCGACTTTCGTCACCAGATTTGGTTCTGGAGCCGAGGTCGGCGGTGGCGGAAAGTTGCCCCTTGGTGAGACCGTAAGTGCCATTGTTTGCGATGATATAGAGCATGTTGATGCGCCGCCTGACGATATGACAGAACTGGCCGAGACCGATTGAAGCGCTGTCACCGTCGCCGGAGATGCCGAGGTAATGCAGTTCCTTGTTGGCCAGATTGGCACCAGTTGCCACAGATGGCATGCGACCATGAACAGAGTTGAAGCTGTGGGACTTGCTAAGAAAATAGGCGGGGATCTTTGAGGAACAGCCTATACCAGAAATTTTTGCCACGCGATGAGGTTCCAGCGACATCTCGGCGGTGGCCTGGATGATCGCGGCACTAATCGAATCATGACCGCAGCCAGCGCACAACGTAGTGAAGGAACCCTCATAGTCTCTGCGAGTCAGGCCAAGTTCGTTGGTCTCTAATTGCGGATGTTGAAATTTCGGTTTACCGATATAGCTCATGGTTTTATTTCACCCTTAGCTCTGCTAGTTATTCAGGCGGGAATCTCCCCGGAGTCTTCCAGGCTCTGCATCGAGTTCAGTATTTCCTGTTCAATACGCTGTGCACTCACCAACACACCATTGTAGCTGAGAATGGAATGCATCTTCTCATGACGTGCATTGCATTCGATTTTCAAAAGGCTTTTTAGCTGTGCATCCCGGTTTTGCTCGATCACATAGGTCAGCTCGTGGTGGTCCAGAAACTCACCAACAGCAGGATGAAACGGGAATGCCCTGACTCGCAGGGTATCGAGCTTGATGCCTTTCTTGTTAAGGCTGTCGAGGACTTCCTGGATGGCCAAGCTGGTGCTGCCGAAATACATTAGCCCTAGTTTGTTTTTGCCGTCGCCGGAAATTTCCGGTTCTGGAATATATCTGAGCGCAGTTTGTAATTTTAGCGTCAACTGGTCCATCATGTCGGCATAGACATCGCCGTCTTCGGTGTATGCAGCGTAGGGATTGTGTGAGCTACCGCGAGTAAAATAGCTGCCCAGGTCCGGGTGTGTTCCTGGATAGGTGCGATAGCTAATTCCATCGCCATCCACATCCAGGTAGCGACCAAATTTTCCTATCTCTTCCAATTGTGCGGCGTTTAACACCTTGCCGCGGTCGTACTCATGCTTGTCATCCCAGTTCAGCGGGTCACATATTTGCTCATTCATTCCTAGTTCTAGATCGCTCATCACTATCACCGGTGACTGCAGTCGATCGGCGATATCGAAAGCCCGGGCAGCGAATTCGAAACATTCGGTTGGCGACGAAGGAAAAAGGAGTACATGCTTGGTGTCACCGTGGGAAGCGTAAGCGCAGGCCAACAGATCGCCCTGCTGCGTGCGAGTAGGCATGCCCGTGGAAGGTCCGACTCTCTGAATGTTAAATAACACAACTGGTACTTCGGCAAAATAGGCCAGGCCTAAAAATTCCTGCATCAGGGATATACCGGGTCCGCTGGTGGCGGTGAACGCCCTGGCTCCATTCCAACCGGCACCGATGGCAATACCGATCGCCGCCAGTTCGTCTTCGGCTTGAATGATGGCATATTTTTTCTTGCCCGTGCCTGGGTCGATTCTCAGGCGCTTACAGTATTTGCCAAAACTATCTACTGCCGAAGTGGAAGGTGTAATTGGATACCAGGCGGCGATGGTGGCGCCGCCATAGACGCAACCTAATCCGATCGCCGTATTGCCATCGATCAGTATTTTATTCTTGGTCTTGTTGCCGGCTTTTAGTCGCAAGTCCAGGGGGCAGGAAAAATTCTCCTTCGCATATTGGTGACCGAGTTCCAGAGCATGAATGTTAGGTAAAATGAGCTTTTCCTTGCCACGGAACTGCTCGCCAACCATGGAGGTTAGTATCCTGAAATCCATATCGAGAAAAGCAGAGAGGGCTCCCACATAGACGATATTTTTGAACAGATGGCGCTGGGCAGGGTGGTCAAACTCCCGCAGGCAAATATCTTTCAGCGGGATGCCCAGATATTGCACATCATCTCGAATCAGATCGGCGGTCAGGGCCTTGGATGAGTCATATAGCACATAACCGCCGGGCACCACCAAATCGATGTCGCTCTTGATGGTCTGTTCATTCATGGCCACCATAAAGTCAATGCCTTCACGACGTCCCAGGTAACCGGCGTCGCTAATGCGGACTTCATACCAGGTGGGCAGACCTTGAATATTCGACGGAAAAATATTGTTCGGACTCACCGGAATGCCCATACGGAACACGGATTTGGCAAACAACTTGTTGGCGCTGGCAGAACCGGAGCCGTTCACATTGGCAAACTTGATGATGAAATCGTTGACTCTGGTGATGGTTTTCACCTTGCTGGATTTAATCAGTTCAGGCATCAGGCACTCGCCTTGGCAGTATCAAACAGATACTTGCGCATATCCCAGGCATTGGTCGGACAGCGCTCCGCACAGAGGCCGCAGTGCAGGCACAGATCTTCGTTCTTGGCCATGACTCTTCCGGTGTTCAGGGGGCCTGACACATAGATGTCCTGGTCCTGGTTTTTCGCCGGCGCCAGCAGTGCGGACCGCAAGTCACTTTCTTTGCCGTTGGCGGTGAAGGTGATGCAATCGGTTGGACAAACATCTACGCAGGCATCGCATTCGATGCAGAGCTGATCGGTGAACACGGTCTGCACATCGCAGTTCAGGCAGCGCATGGTTTCCTTGAGGGCCAGCGCTTCATCGAAGCCCAGTTCAACTTCCATGTTGACGTCGTGAAGGGTCTTGGCCTTCTCGGCGTGGGGTACGATATAGCGTACATCGTTACTGATGTCGTTATCGTATGACCATTGATGTATACCCATTTTCTGACTGGCGAGAGAGGTTATGGGGTCGGGTCTATTGTTTATGTCTTGCTCATTGCAACTCAGGTGGATCGACACGGCGACGTCATGTCCGTGGGCCACGGCGGAAATGATATTGTCCGGACCGAAGGCTGCGTCGCCGCCAAAAAAGACGCGTTCATGGGTGGATTGGAAGGTACGCTTGTTGAGGATGGGAAGCTCCGATTTATCGAACTCGATGCCGAGGTCATGCTCGACCCAGGGCAGACTGTTCTCCTGACCGATAGCGCACAAGACATCATCACAGGGCAGGATTACGGGATCTTCACCGGTGGGGATTAACAAACGTTTCCCATTCTTGTCATATTCCTTGCGCACTTTTTCGAATTCCATGGCGACGAGTTTGCCGTCTTCACAGATATAGCGTTTGGGGACGTGAAAATTGAGGATAGGGATGTCCTCGTTCATGGCGTCTTCTATTTCCCAGGCCGAGGCCTTCATTTCGTCGAAGCCGCTGCGGACCACGACCGTTACCTCCTCGCCACCTATACGCCTGGACGTGCGACAACAATCCATGGCGGTATTGCCTCCGCCTAAGACCAGCACTTTCTTGCCGATGGAACTGACATGTTCGAAGGCGATATTGGCCAACCATTCGATCCCGGTGTGAATATTATCCCGGGCTTCTTCGAAGCCGGGTAGTTCCACGTGTTTGCCGAGGGGAGCACCGGTGCCTACGAAGATTGCGTCGAATCCCTCTGCCAGCAAATCCCTCATACTGGTAATTTCTTCACCGAAGCGGCAATTAATACCGAGATCGATGACGTAGCTAAGCTCTTCTTCAAGCACTTCCACGGGCAAGCGAAACCGGGGTATTTGAGTGCGCATGGCACCACCGGCAACCCCATCTTTTTCGAACAGGGTGATCTCGTAACCCAGCGGCAGTAGGTCCGCCGCCACCGTTAGCGCGGCCGGGCCGGCCCCAATCAGGGCGATGTGTTTTCCGTTCTTCTTTTTAGGAATAATTGGCAGATGCTTCGAAATATCGGATTTATAGTCTGCCGCGACACGCTTTAGCCGGCAGATGGCAACCGGTTGCTCGTCGATGCGCCCACGCCGGCAGGCTGGCTCACAGGGGCGATCACAGGTGCGCCCGAGAATGCCTGGGAATACATTGGAATACCAATTGATCATGTAGGCGTCGGTGTAACGCTTCTCGGCGATGAGCCTGATGTATTCAGGCACGGGCGTATGGGCAGGACATGCCCATTGACAATCCACTACCTTATGAAAGTAGTTGGGGTCGTTGATATCGGTAGGTTTCATTAACTGAGGTAAATCGAAATAATTCTGACTATAGTGAGTTTAACGGCCGCTTGGTGCATTTCAATAGCGCCACATTATAGGCAAAAGGGCCGTGATTGTAATTACTTTATGACAGGCGCCGGACATTGCTGGATTCACTGAGCTTGCGATAAATCCGCAACTTGGCAATGTAGTCAAACGACTGGACAGCCTGTTCCAGCCCGGAGATGAGAGACGTGGGGATTTTATCCGGCTTGACAACCAGATCAATCTCTATGCCGTGCTCCAGATAATGCAGATCCAGCCTTTCGAAATCGTCATCTGCCAGCAAATCCCGCCCACAATCTTCCCGATACCCCGCAACAGATCCAGCCACATACCCACCAAGGTGACTCTGGTGGCATCTTGCTTGGCGTTGGGTAAATTCATGAAGGCTTGGAGAGGCGATGACGGCTGGGGTTCAGCTGCTAAACTCAAGCAGGGCTAGCGGGCATAAAAAAAGCCCAACGACCAGAGGTTGTTGGGCTCAATGTACTATCAAGGGAGAGATAAATGAAACAAAATCCACAATTTTGAGTAACATCTACCTACACATACTCAGACTGTGGCGCAGCGCCAAAGTTCCCATTAAATCCAAAAAAGCTTTGTTATTTACATAAGATCTAAATTAGATAAGATATATTATACAAACCATTGAAATCAAAGAAGATTGATAACCTCTATTTCATCTAATGCGGCTGCATCGATGGTCTCTCGATTGCTTATTACGCCAATACTCGCGGTAGCAGGCTCAAAATATCGAGCTGCTATGGCCTTAAGATCGGTGATAGTGGTGCCTAGAACCCCCATCCGGAATTTCATTCGCTGCTCCATAGTTTTGCCGAAGAGGTGATTATAGAATGCCTGTTTGGCCTCGCCTGCTGGCGATGAGGGCTTGTCCATGGCAGCGATAACACCCAGTATGGCCTCTTCGAGCTGACGTGGAGTATGACTCCCCGATATTACCCAGTCCACGGCACGATCGAAGTCGTCCAGAGTTTCGGTGAGACGAGGATCTCGATAGGAAAAAAATCGGAAGGAGGCTGAGTTGGCGTCTTGTCCGGCGCCGCCGCCATAGGCACCGCCCTGTTCCCGAATCGCTCTATGCAGGTAGCCATTACGCATGAAGCCGGCGAGTACGTGGAGGCCGGCATTATCCTCATGACCAGCGGCAACCGTGGCATATGCCTTGGCGCAGAAATTAACCTGGGTAGAGGTAGTCCAGACCTGTCTAATGCCTTCGCGGATCGGTGCCAGAGATAGATGGGAGCCGACGCTGCCATTGCTCGGTCTATTCCACACAGCGGCCAGCTCTGCCAGCACCTGCTCCTGATGCTGTTTTTCGGCAATGAGGAGAAATTGGGTGTCGGCCTGCACGATGGCTTGATGTAATTGCTGAAAGCCCATCAATACCTTGCTGCGTTCGTCGGCATCGGCCATCTTATCGCGCAGTAGCTTGAGTCCCTGGATGCCTGCAAGGCCACCAGAACAATGGCTTAGGTGGGCGGCAGGGCTCATCCTGCTGGATGCGAGACCCATTGCCAGCCCATGCCCCTGTGCGGTGATGCTGCTCTCCTTGCGAGCACAGATCTGTTCGATTAATTCTCGCAGGCGTTGATCTTCATCGAAGCGCACCTGCGCTACGGTGGCGTTTAACAGTTCGGTTAGCGCGGCATGGTTACGGACCAGGGATTTTGACGAAAATGTCAGCAGGGCATGGGTTTTTTGCACGTCTTGCAGGCCACTATGGAGGCTGCTGAAGCAATTCAGGCCACCGCTAATCCGAGCCTGCCAGGTTTGCACTTCGGCGTAGTCCTTATCCCCGATACCGAATTCCGTGAGACAGCTCGTGTACAGGGGCAATAATTCAAGAAGACCCGGTTCCAGCGCGGGGAGCTGCATGACTACCTGCTGATAACTCAAGCCGTTGGTGCCCTGGGCGTAATAGCTAACCGGCAATTTATTGGGTCTGAACTCGATTCTCTCGGGCTCGGTCAATTTCTTAGGCACGTCTTGCAGGCCGACCTTGGGCAAGATGCCGGGGTCATCTTCCTGTGCCTGACGTTGCGCCAGTGCCTTAGAGTCGGCAAGGATCTGGTTCTGCTGCTGCTCCGATAACGTGGCTTTAATCACCGCCAGTTGCTGCAGTTCAGATTGCACTTTCCTGTTTGCCAATTCGGTATCCGGCTTCAGGGTCAATGTGACCTGATGGCAGTTGTGCAATAGCAATTCCTGAATCAACTCAGGAATAAAGTTCTGATCTTTTATCTGTACTCGTAACTCTTCCAGCACCGGGTCAATGTCGAGTAGTTGAATTGGATCACCGCGGTGGGTGGCGGTGGAGAGACCTGCCAGTATAAGTTGCAGGCCGTAAGGATAGCCGTCGCCGGATATTTCCCGCTGGTTCAGTTCCAATTGATGCAGGGCGGCCTCTACATGCTCGATGGCAACGCCGGTCTCACAGATCTCCAGCAGGCTGTCTCGAATCAGGCTTTCAACTTCTGCGGTCGATGTCGCCTCACAGCCTTCGAGACCCGCCATGAAACTCATCTCGCGGTTGGAGTCTTCAAGGCCGCATAAGGGAGAGGGTGATGTACCTAGATTGGAGGTTTCCAATACTCTCATCAGGGGGCTGGAGCTATTATCCAGCAGGACGCTACTTAGCAGCTGCGCTCTAAAAAGGCCGCTGAGGCTGGTACTGCAGCCAAGCAGCCAACCCATAACAATATGGGTCTTGCTGCTGGCAGTGTTTTCGGCAGCATAAAACTCCTCTATCTTCACAGGTGACAGGTATCTCTTTTCATTACTAACTTCTATATTGATATCGAGTTTTTCGAAGTTGGACAATGCGAGTTCTTCGAAGGCCTGGTGATGTTCACAGGCAGGGATGTCTCCAAACGTCATAAACACTGAGTTGCTCGGATGGTAGTGGGTCTTGTAGAAATTTACGAGCCGCTGATAAGTCAAATCCGGGATCGCCTCCGGCTCACCACCACTATTGAAATGATATGTCGACGTCGGGAACAGATACCGGCTCATGGTTTGCCATAGCACACTGTTGGTGGAGCTCATGGCGCCTTTCATCTCATTGTATACGACACCCTTATATTGTAATTCGCTTTCAGGATTGTCAGCTTCTGAAAATTCCAGACGATGACCCTCTTGGGCAAAATCCAGTTTGTGCAGCCGGGAGAAAAATGCGGCATCGAGATAAACATTCAGTAGGTTATCGAAATCTTTTCTGTTCTTGCTGGCGAAGGGGTATGCAGTCCAGTCACTGCTCGTGAATGCATTCATGAAGGTATTTAATGAGCGCCGGATCATCATGAAGAATGGATCCCTCACCGGGTATTTTTTACTTCCACACAGTGCCGTATGCTCGAGGATGTGGGCGACACCGGTGGAATCCATGGGCACTGTACGAAAGGCGACGAGAAATACATTTTCGGGATGGTCGCAGCTCAAATGGTAATGCACGGCACCGGTTACCCGGTGGCTGTACTCTTCCATTACCACCTGGAGCGAGGAAATGGTGTGGCTACGTTTCCATTCGAAAGCGGGGTGAAAATTTTGAGGAGTTGGACTGTTGTCTGCTTGTGAACTGCCTGCTGCTGTCATCTTGAACCTGGATTTTTGCCGTGCAGGGCTGTGGGCCGCGGGCTGCACTGGAGCGGCTTGGGTAAATTACTCGGGAGGTGTCTCCAGAGAGAGATTGCCTAGTTTACCTGAGCGGTAATCGTTTAGTAATAATTCTGAGGTCTTGTGCCAGTCTGGATGTCCGCCTTTGCCCAGAGAGCCTCGGATTTCTGCGATATGGCGCAGCAGTTGTTCCGGCTGCGTAACACTCCCGGCGATATTGTAACGACGTGTAAGCACATGACGGTGGTCCTTAAGTAGCATCTCGGCGATGAACCAGGCGATGTCTTCAGCCTCGACGGCGGTGTTGCGGATGGTACCCGTGCAGGCCAGCATGAAGGCTGCACCCTGGTCTTCGAGTCGGGGCCACAGCAGCCCGGGGGTGTCGATCAGATACCAGTTTTCATCCAGCTGCACCCGCTGTTGGCGGCGAGTCACAGCAGGTTCATTGCCAGTCTTCGCCAGCTTTCTGTCCGTTAGCTGGTTGAGGATAGAGGACTTGCCGACATTGGGGATGCCTACGATTACTATTTGCCTGGCTCGAGATTGGCTTGCCCTGGGTTCGCATAATTGATAAGCGCTCTTGAGCAGTGACTCGCGAGGCAGAGGCTGGTCGCGGCCATTGAGCAGGCAAATATTGGCGGATTGGGTGTTGAAATAGCTTAACCAGGCTTGGGTAGTTTGCTTTTCCGCCAGATCGGCTTTGTTCAAAATCTTGATGATTGGTAGTTGCTTTGTCATTGAGGCCAGCAGCGGATTGGCGCTGGCCATGGGAATCCGGGCATCCAATACCTCGATGACGACGTGAATACCACGCAATAATTTAACCAGTTCTTTCCTGGCCTTGTTCATGTGTCCCGGATACCAGGAAATTACCATGCCATTACACCCATGATCACAGCAGCCCAGACCGAGTCGCTTCTGTGTTCTGATTTATGGACCGCTTTTACGTTATACTGCAGTTCGGAAAGTCACAATTGCTGCCGGAAGTTTAAGAATATTAGACTCCGGCTCCAGCTAGCCGAATCATACAGCAGAGGTGGTAGTACGCAATGGCAGAATCAGTGGTGCAGGCGGGAATTGAATTCAAGCTGGATGCGGATCTCAATCCTTTGGTGTTGCTGGTGGAAAATGAGAGCCACCTGCATGGCGGGCCTGCCACAGAATCCCACTATCGGATTACCGTGGTCTCAGATTGCTTCGTGCCCATGTCCCGGGTGCAACGACACCAACATGCCTATAAACTATTGGCTGATGAGCTTGTCGATGGCGTACACGCGCTGGCGCTACACCTGTATACCGCTGCAGAATGGCAGGACAGAAATGAAACCTCTCCCCCGTCTCCAGATTGCCATGGTGGTAGTAAATCTGAGCGTTAAAGACCAGGGCATTATATAAACCTAACGTTTAATAATTTTGATAAATACTGCTTGTGAGCAACGCGTTTATGAAGACTCGCCAACTGGAACTACTGGTCGCGGCAGTCACTGCAGTGGCGATGCTGGTGCTGACAATTTCGGTGCAGCGACTGGCTATGCCAGGTAGGATCGAGGGAAACACGGTGGTGGCAGTGCCTCCGATTATCGTATTCCCAGATTTTGCAGGAATATCAGATGTGCTGCTAAAGAAACAGCAATTTTTCGATTTTTTCGAGGATTACATAGACACCGAAAATATCCGCATCAAGCTGTTGCGAGGGCAGCTGTTAAAGAATGCCGATATCGTAAATAACGATATCGCCTTGAGTTCGCGGGAACGGGAATGGATGCAGGAGCTTGCACAAAGCTATGGACTGAAAATGGCGCAGTCCAGCGATCGGGAAGTTGCCAATGAGCTGGTGCTGAGGGTCGATGTCATCCCGGTTTCTCTGGCCCTGGCTCAAGCGGCCAACGAATCTGCCTGGGGTACCTCCCGCTTTGTTCTGGAAGGCTATAATATCTTCGGCCAGTGGTGCTACGTAGAAGGATGCGGGATGGTGCCTCAGCGCCGCATCAGCGGCGCGACTCACGAGGTAAAACGATTCGATTCCATTGCGGCATCGGTCAAAGGCTATTTCAATAATATCAATACCCACCACCTTTACACCCATCTTCGCGAATTGCGGGCCTTTATGCACAATCAACAACAGACTCTGGATCCCATGGTGCTCGCTTATGGCCTCAGCCAGTACTCGGAACGCGGCGAGCATTATGTGGTCGAAATAAAGAATATTATTATTCAGAATAAATTGCGCAACCGGGATCGCTTGGTCAATTCAATCGGCAGTATTGATCCACTGCACTGAGTACCAATAGAAGCGGCGTGAATCCAGATCCGGCGCCGTGCAGATATAGCGCCATCGACGTCCCCGGTATTCTTCTGTGGCTAACAATTCGACGAGACCGGCATCCCTGTCCAGCCAATTCATCGGTATGGGTTTGCTATTGGCAAAACAACTGAGTTGAGCAGGATCATAGTTTCCCGGGGCGAATTTCAGGGTGACATTGGGACTTCTATCGCCAGTCACCGGTGACAGTCGCCCCATCTGTTCGACATCGAAGGCGAGGGCCTCGAATTTGACCTTGGCAGTTTCGAGATTGGCGTAAATGCTGCCCAGAGGAAAGCGGGGTAAGGCAAGGAAATCGGAGTGGCTGCTCACGGCCCCTGAATTTTGCGCCAGGCCGACGAAACCAAGTTCGGACAACATCGCCTTTATCGCCGCATCATATTCACCATAAGGGTAGGCTAAATATCGATGTGACTGGCCTGTCTGCTTCAGGATAGTCTGCTCCGCCTGTAATAATTCTTGGCGTAATCTTTGTAGGCGTTGCTGATCGGATTCCCCCTGCTTGTTTTCGAGCATATAAGGGTGATCTATCATGTGGTTACCGATAACAACGCCGGCATCCGTCATCTCGCGAATCTGCTGCCAGGACATATAGTTACTTTGTCCGTCGTTAATGGGCTGGGTGCTGAGGAACAGGGAGAATGGATAATCAAAGGTTTGCAGCATCGGAAACGCCTGCTCGTAGATGGAGATGTAGCCATCGTCGAAGCTAATGGCTACGGCGCGATCGGGAAGCTGCCGGCCACTGCGCAAGCTGGAAATCAGGGTGTCGAGGCCGATCACGGTAAATCCGTTATCCCGTAAATACTCCAGGTGCCGCCTGAATTGGGCAGGAGAAATGCTGGTGGAGGAGGGCGTGTCATCGGCGACATGGTGATATGCCAGAATTACAGCGTGGTCGGCGGCGAAGGAGGAAGTGATGCCCGCCATGAACACCACTAGTAACACTAAGAAAGAACGCATGTGTTCTGATTCCGGAAGAAGCGCCAGCCAATATGATACCGCAAAAAACACCGGAGCCTGACTACTCGTATTTCTTAATTATTGCCGCCGGCGGTATAATGCGGCCCCGCAACAGGCCTACTCAAACACTGGAGTAATAGCAATGATTTATTCAGGCAAGGCGCTCAGCGTCGATATTTTGCCTTCAGGCACCGCCCACCTGATCTTTGACCTGGAGGGGTCCTCGGTCAATAAATTCAATCAGCATACGTTGAGGGAACTGCAGCAAGCAGTAACTGTCCTTGAAAGTGCTGAAGTTCGCGGTGTTATTTTCTCGAGTGCAAAATCCACCTTCATTGTTGGCGCCGATATTACGGAATTCACTGCTATGTTTCGGCAGGACGAACAACAAATAATGAATTGGGTGATAGAGGCGAACAAGATTTTTTGTGACATCGAAGATCTCCCGGTACCAACGGTGAGTGCTATTAACGGAGTAGTTCTAGGCGGTGGCATGGAGTTGGCACTCGCAACGGACTACCGGGTTGGATGTGAACAAACTGTACTTGGTTTTCCTGAGGTTAAATTGGGCATCCTGCCAGGCTTCGGCGGCACTGTAAGAATGCCCCGACTGATTGGTGCTGACAATGCGAACCAGTGGATCAGCAGCGGATCCCAAATCAGGGCGCAGCAGGCCTTCGCCGAGGGGGTATTGGATGCGTTGGTGGAAGCAGACCGGTTGATAGATGCAGCCGAAACAATTATCGAACAATGTATTTCGGGCAAACTCGATTATAAGCAGCTGCGGCAACAAAAAACCTCTGCCTTGTCCTTGCAGCCTCTAGAGCTGATGGTGGCGTTCGATACCGCCAAGGCTCTGGTGTCGGCTAAGGCAGGCCCCAATTATCCGGCTCCGCTCACGGCGGTGCAGGTGATGCAGGATGGGGCCATACTGGATCGAGCCGGCGCCCTCGAAGTCGAACACCGGGGTTTCGTTAAGTTAGCCAGATCCGAAGTCGCAGCGAACCTGGTCCAGATGTTTCTGAACGATCAATTCCTCGCCGCCAAGGCCAAGCAGCAACTGACAATAGCGACCGATGTAAACTCAGCAGCGGTGCTGGGCGCCGGCATCATGGGTGGTGGTATCGCCTATCAGTCGGCCCTGAAAGGCACACCGATAATAATGAAGGACATCCTCCCCGCAGGCATCGATCTGGGCATGAAGGAAGCAGGCAAATTGCTCGAGAGACAGGTCGCGAAGGGTCGTATCGATAGTAAGAAGATGGTGAAGATCCTTTCCAGCATCACTCCAACCCTGGATTATGCGGGCTTCGACAAGGTTGATATCGTGGTGGAGGCGGTCATTGAGAACGCGGATATCAAGAAGGTAGTGCTGGCAGAACTGGAAGCGACTGTCGGCGCAGACACGATCATCGTCAGTAACACTTCCACTATCTGCATCGATGACCTCGCGTCTGCCCTGCAGCGACCGCAAAATTTCTGCGGCATGCATTTCTTTAACCCGGTGCCGGTGATGCCACTGGTTGAGGTGATCCGTGGTGAGCATAGCAGCGATGCGACGGTGGCAACCACCGTGGCCTATGCAAAAAAAATGGGAAAAACCCCGATCGTGGTGAATAATTGCCCCGGTTTTCTGGTGAATCGAATCTTGTTCCCATACTTCGGAGCGTTTGCGCGGTTGCTTCACGATGGCGCCGACTTCAGGCAAATCGATAAGGTCATGGAGCGATTCGGCTGGCCCATGGGTCCGGCCTATTTGCTCGATGTTGTTGGTCTGGATACCGCGGTTCACGCCCAGGCAGTGATGGCGGAGGGGTTTGAGCGCATGAAACTGGATTTTGACAGCGCCATCGACAAACTCTACCAAGGCAAGGATTTAGGCCAGAAGAGTGGGCGGGGCTTCTATTTATATGAACTGGATACCAAGGGCAGGCCAAAGAAATTACCCAATCCGGATATCGATGCCCTGATAGCGACGGTGCAGCGAAGTAAGCGGGATTTCGATGATCAGGAAATTGTTGAGCGAATGATGGTGGCCCTGGGTCTCGAAACGGTGAGATGCCTGGAAGACAACATCGTTGCGACGGCAATCGAGGCAGACATGGGCCTGGTGTTGGGGTTGGGCTACCCTGCGTTCCGTGGCGGCGCACTACGCTATATAGATAGCCTGGGTGTGGCTGAGTTTTGCCAGATCGCAGACAAGTATGTTGAGCTTGGTGATTTGTACAAGCCCACCGCGACGATGAGAGAAAAAGGCGCCGCTGGCGAGACGTATTACGGCTAATGCCGAGGAGAATTACATGAGTTTACGTGCTACAGATGCAGTAATCATAGACGGGATTCGCACCCCCATGGCGCGCTCCAAAGCCGGTGCTTTTCGCCATGTCCGGGCCGAGGCGCTTTCCGCCCGACTGATCGACGGGTTGTGCGAGAGAAACCCGTCACTGCCGCCGGCGGCGGTTGAGGATGTGATTTGGGGCTGCGTTAATCAGACCCTGGAGCAGGGTTGGAATGTGGCTCGAAACGCGGCCCTGATGTCGGTGCTACCACATTCGACTTGCGCCCAGACTGTCAACCGACTCTGTGGCTCTTCCATGTCGGCTTTACATACCGCCGCCGCCGCGATTCAGAGTGACAATGGTGAGGTGTTTATCGTCGGCGGTGTCGAGCATATGGGCCATGTGGGGATGACCCATGGGTTGGATCTGAATCCCCGGGCTTCCCTGCACATCGCCAAGGCCTCCTGGATGATGGGTGTCACCGCCGAAGTACTCGCCAAGATGCACGGCATTGGTCGGCAGCAGCAAGATGAATTTGCGGTACGTTCACATAAATTGGCTGATGCCGCGCGTAGTAACGGTGCTTATGACAATGAGATCGTCGCCATTGAAGGGCACGACGACAATGGTTTCAAAGTGCTAATAGAACATGACGAGACCATCCGCGCCGATACCAACCTGGAAAGCCTGTCGAAATTGCGTCCCGTGTTTGACCCGGCAAACGGAACCGTCACTGCCGGTACCTCTTCACAGTTGTCAGATGGTGCGTCGGCGATGCTGATCATGTCTGCCGGAAAGGCACAGGCTTTGGGATTAAAGATTCGCGCCCGCATCAAGTCAATGGCCTATGCCGGCGTCGATCCATCTATCATGGGTTATGGACCCGTACCGGCGACCGAAAAAGCCTTGACCAAAGCGGGGCTGAGCATAGCCGATATCGATTGTGTCGAACTCAATGAAGCATTCGCTGCCCAGTCTCTGCCGGTCCTCAAGGACCTGGGGTTGTTGGAGGTGGTTGAAGACAAGGTTAATTTAAAGGGTGGCGCGATTGCGCTGGGGCATCCACTCGGTTGCTCGGGTACCCGTATCACTACCACCTTGCTGAATAATATGGAAGACAAGGACGCTACCCTGGGCCTGGCGACGATGTGCATCGGCCTGGGTCAGGGAATTGCCACAATCATTGAGCGGGTCTGATTTTTCTAGCCACCATTTATGGAGTCGCTATTGCAGATGAGCGCAGTTAACAAGAATCGATTCAAGCTAAACCGCAGTCGTAAGAATTTGCGCCGTGGGGTGGGCCGAGCTATCGCCGATTACAATATGATCGAAGACGGTGATTTGATAATGGTCTGCCTGTCAGGTGGCAAAGATTCCTATACCATGCTGGACATCCTTCTAAACCTGCAAAAACATGCTCCCATAGACTTCAACCTGCATGCCGTGAGCCTGGACCAGAAGCAACCGGGTTTTCCCGAACATGTGCTGCCGGACTATCTTTCAAACCTCGGCATCGACTACAAAATTATCGAGCAGGACACTTACAGTATTGTTACCGAGAAAGTGACCGCAGGGAAAACGTATTGTGGGCTCTGTTCGCGCCTGCGACGTGGCATTCTGTACAACTACGCTGATTCCATTGGCGCAAGTAAGATCGCCCTGGGCCACCATCGGGATGATATTATCGAGACCCTATTTCTGAACATGTTTTACGGTGGCAAGCTGAAGGCGATGCCGCCAAAATTACTCAGCGACGATAAACGCAACATCGTGATAAGGCCGCTAGCCTACTGCAAGGAGAAAGAGATTAGTCTATATTCAGATTTGGTGAACTTTCCAATCATTCCCTGCAATCTCTGTGGCTCTCAGGATAATTTGCAGCGACAGGCGATTAAAGCCATGCTGCAAAACTGGGACCGGGAACACCCGGGCCGAGTCGAAAGTATCTTCCGCAGCATTGCCAATGTCTCTCTGTCACAACTGGCGGATACCAGTCATTTCCCGTTTTCCGACCTCAGGGCAGGACCGCATACTGTGAAAAACCCGCTAGTGAAACAGACTGCTGAAAATGACGCTGGATTGAGTGTGTTGGAGTTGGGTTAGCGGTAATGGAGATCCCCCATACCCAGTTGCCCGACGCCGTGTTGAGAGCGGTAATCGAAGAGTATATTACTCGTGAGGGGACGGATTATGGGGGTCGGGAATATACCTTGGATGAGAAAGTCGAACAGGTGATTAACCAATTGCAGCGCAGGGAAGTGCTAATCAATTACGATCCCGACACCCGGAGTTGTCAGTTAGCACCTTGCCCCCAGCACTTTAAGCAGCCTTGAATAGATTCTAGCCAAAATGCCAAAAGAAAGAACTGATGCAAGTCAGAAAGAAAACTCTCTGATTCCGAAACAGGAACTCGATGCCAGGGGATTATTCTGCCCGGAGCCAGTGATGTTATTACATAACAAGATTCGCGATATCGAAGTAGGTGAATTGCTGCGTTTGACTGCTAGCGATCCCTCGACCTGCCGAGATGTGCCGAAGTTCTGTCTCTACCTCGGCCATGAGCTACTCGAGGCGACACAGACCGATGAGGAATACATCTATCTCATACGTAAGAGTGGAAGTTAGAAGCCTGTGATACATAAGCTCTTACTTGCTGCGGTGTGACGGAAGTGACTGCGACGGCAGAGCAGCCAGAAATCGTCTACCTGCTCGATGCTTCGATCTATATTTTTCAATCCCACTTTTCACCTTACGTCGAATGTCGCAGTACCGAGGGCGCCGAGCTGAGTGCACTCTACGGATTTACTTTATTCCTTTTGCAGTTCCTGCGACGGATGAAACCCACCCATTTAGCTGTCGCCCATGACGCCAGTCTGTTCTGCGGATTTCGCCATCAACTCAGCCCCGACTACAAATCCAATCGAGAGTTGCCGGACGAGAATTTCGCCATGCAACTACAGGCCTGCTCCGAAATTTGCGGCATCCTTGGCTTGATTTCATTCGTCAGTAAAGTGTATGAGGCAGACGATATAATTGGCACCATGGCCAGTAGCGTGCGTCAGCAAACCGAGGCCTGTGCGATTCACATCGTCTCAAGAGATAAAGACTTGGCCCAGCTATTGGTTTCCAGCCAGGATTGTCTGTGGGACTACAGTGGCAATGTTAAACGTTTTAGTATGGATATTTTGAATGACTATGGTGTGCGGCCTGAACAATTTACAGATTATCTAGGCCTGGTCGGGGATTCGGTGGATTGTATCAGTGGTGTACCGGGTGTGGGCCCGGTCAAGGCACGGGTGTTGCTGAAGGAGTTTGGCAGCGTGGAAGGTATTTACAGCAATCTTGATAAGGTGGGGTCATTGTCCTTGCGAGGTGCGACACGCCTGCCCGATATTCTGGCGGCTCATCGTGAATCTGCCGTACTGAGCAAGCTACTGGCGACGATCGTCTGCGACGTAAGCGATGACAACGAAACGTTCTCGAATATTAAACTGGAGACACTGGCGCGCGGGCATCCCGACATGAATGGCTTGGAAAATTTCCTGGCAGAATACAGCTTTCCGGGTCGGGACCTCGATCACATCCTGTCCCAGGCGGGTCAACTCACCTGAGTAAAAGCACCCTGATCGATGTTCAGTTAATGAAAATAGTAGCCGACGCCAATATAATCGAGATAGAAAGCAGCTTTTGCCAGTTCGGTGAGTTGGTTTTAATTCCTGGCAGAAAAATCAGCAAGGCCGACCTTGTCGATGCCGATGCTCTGCTAATAAGGTCCATCACTCGCGTCGACCGCTCCCTGCTCGACGGCACCGCGGTTAGATTTATCGCCACCGCAACCAGCGGCGTCGATCATATCGATCTAGATTATCTCGCTGATAAGGATATTGGCTTTGCCGATGCCAAGGGCAGTAACGCCAACGCTGTAGTCGACTATTGCTTCGGGGTTATCGCCTTAGCGCTGCTTGAAGAGAAAATTGATGTGGCCGAGCTCGAGGTGGGAATTATCGGTGGCGGCAAGGTGGGTGGTCTGTTCGCTAACAAGCTTGCCCGGCTCGGTATTGCCCATCGTGTATACGATCCATTCTTACAAGGTAGTGGCTGCCACTGCCGTACGCTCGAAGCGGCCATGCAGTGTCAGGTAGTTTCCTTGCATGTGCCCCTGACTCACGCCGGCGCTCACCCAACAGCCAAATTGATCGGGGCTAAACAGCTGGAATTACTACCAGCGAATGCGGTCCTGATTAACACTTGCCGCGGCTCGGTCGTGGATGAACAGGCCCTGGGCGAGTTTCTGACGCACCGCCTTGATATAACGACGGTGTTCGATGTATGGGAAAATGAACCGGGTATCAATGTGAGCCTGGCATTGCGTGTAGACATCGCCACCCCACACATTGCAGGCTATAGCCAGCCGGCCAAGGTAGCCGCTACCGAGTCTATTTTGCGTGCATTCCAGGAATATTTCCCCCCCCTAGAACCAGGTCGGGATCCGGCGACGATAGCAGCGACCTCAGCGCAGGAAAAACTGCCGCCCCCAATCGGTCTGCGCCAGGGAAGTGAGCTCCCACAGTGGGCGACTCTGCTGGATGTCTTGCCACTGACCAGAATTAGCCAGGAATTCAAGCAGTCACTGGCGAGTGGCTCTGGAAAATCTGCGTTCGACGAGTTCAGGAGCTTCCACAGGCAGCGATTAGAATTTAAAAACTATTCGATCGAGCTTGAACAATGGAATCGAAGTGAGCTGAAATTATTCGAGGCCATGGGATTCGAATTAGTCTAACTGGCGGGCAGGCCTGCTACTATCTATACTGTTCCAGCACGCGAGCAATCTGATGCACTGCTTGCTTCAGTTCATCTTCCCGCGGTAGAAACACCAGCCTGAAGTGTTGGCTGTCCTGAATGTTAAAAGCACTACCCTGTACCAGCAGTATCTTCTCCTGCTCGAGGATATCCAAAACCAGTGCGACGTCATTTTTAATCCGGTAAACAGAAGGATCCAGCTTCGGAAACATGTATATCGCGCCGCCGGGCTTGACGCAGCTGACGCCAGGAATCTGGCGCAGTAGATCCCAGGTGAGATCACGTTGTAGCTTCAGCCGACCACCGGGCAGGATCAGTTCTTTAATACTCTGATAACCTCCGAGCGCGGTCTGTACGGCGAATTGAGCCGGAACATTAGCGCACAGCCGCATATTGGTGAGGATCTCGAGGCCTTCGATATAGTCTTCTGCCGACACCTTGTCGCCGCTTAAAATCATCCAACCAGATCGAAAGCCGGCCAGGCGGTATGACTTGGAGAGCCCATTGAAGCTGACAATAAACAGGTCGTCTGCGAGGGAGGCCAGCGGTATAAATTTCGCATCATCGTAGACAATCTTGCTATAAATTTCGTCGCTGAAGAGGATGAGCTGGTGCCGCCGTGCAAGCCCGATCAGCTCCAGTAAAATTTCCTTGCTGTAAACCGCACCGGTGGGATTATTGGGATTTATAATTACCAGCGCCCGGGTGTTAGGACTTATTCTGGCTTCGATATCCCCTATGTCCGGAAACCAGTCGGCGGCTTCGTCGCACACATAATGTACCGGTTTGCCACCGCTGAGACTGACAGCGGCTGTCCACAGCGGATAATCCGGAGCCGGAATCAAGACTTCGTCACCATTGTTCAGCAGCGCTTGCATGGCCATCGTAATCAGTTCGCTGACACCATTGCCCAGATAAATATCATCGATATCGACGCCATTGATACCGAGCTTCTGACACTCCTGCATGATGGCCTTACGGGCAGAATATAAACCCTTGGAATCGCAATACCCCTGCGCGTCGGACAGGTTATGGATGACGTCATGGAGAATTTCGTCGGGAGCATGGAAGCCAAAGGGTGCCGGATTGCCGATATTCAATCGCAATATCTGATGACCGTCTTCTTCCATACGCCTGGCATGATCCAGCACTGGGCCGCGAATGTCGTAACAGACATTATTGAGCTTGTCTGATTGCGTGATATTATCCATTGATGTTCCAGTGCCAGGTGATTCGCCGTTTTATTGTAACATCAATGCTGTGCGGGGCATGTTGGGATCCGGAAATGCGAGCTGTGGAGCGAGCGCAAGGGCCAGTTTCAGTCACGGGCTTCTTGGCATAGTGTCGGACCTGCAGGCAGTAGCCCCAGCTTCCGAGTGAGAGTGTTTTATGAGTGAGACTGAAAATAAAATTCCGAAAACGGAAGCCCAGTGGCGACAGAAGCTTTCTGATGAGCAGTATCGTGTCTGTCGCGAAAAAGGTACCGAGCAGGCCTTTAGCGGCGAGTACTGGGACTCAAAGGAGGAGGGTATGTATCGCTGTGCCGGATGTGACGAGCCCTTGTTTTCCTCACAAACCAAGTACGATTCTGGTTGTGGCTGGCCCAGTTTTTATGCGCCGTCGAATTCGGAGTGTGTATCCGAACAAGTGGATAATTCACAGGGCATGATGCGAACGGAGGTCGTTTGCAGCAATTGTGATACTCATCTGGGGCACGTGTTTCCCGATGGACCGCCGGAAACCGGTTTACGCTATTGTATCAATTCGGCATCGTTAGGCTTTGATAACGAAGAGGATTAGGGCTGAAACCAGTAGTTCCCCGGGATTAGGCAGATCGACTTCGGTTGCCGCGGGCAAGCAAAGAGGCCTGTATCTGTTTCAGATACAGGCCTTCGTAATTTACGGACAAGGTGTAGTGCGCAGGTTCAGCGTTCGATAACATAGAGACCTTGAACCGAATTGGAATCATTGAGCATGTCTATCAGGTTGAAACCGCCCACAAACCAGGTCGCGGAATCACCGGTAAACAAACCGCCAAGAGTGGCGCCGATAGAGGAGCTGACGAGACCGCCCAGGTCCGATAGCGAACCCCCACTAGAATTCAAGCTGGCGACGCCGCCGCTCACCGAGCCGGTAAAACCAAGTGACCAGGTTTGAATGGGATGCATGTCGGTAACGCCGACGTCCACATCCAGTCTACCGTCGGTAATCGCGCCAGAGTCGAAATCAACATGCAGGTGTGCAAATACGCCGAGGATACTGCCTGCACTTGAACTACCGACGTAACTGGCGTGGTCACCATTTTGGTAGGAGTGTAAAGTACCTGTCATGCTGGAAATCGGAGCCGGATTAACATTAGCCAGGAAATCCCCCGAGCTGATGGTGGCGTTGTCGGCATCGATAGATGTAACTGCCACAAAATTTTGCGTGACTTGATTTGCCCAGGGGCCCCAGCTAATGAATGGCGGACGCGTTTCCACAGCCGGCGGCTGTGGCTGTAGGGGTCCATGAGGCTGATGCCATTCCGTAGTCGGTGTAGGTTCGGGCTCCGGGTCTTCACCACTAATCAGTACACTACCCGAGAGGGTGTAACTGGAATTCTCATCGCGGAGGCTGAAGCCACCCACCAGTCCACCGACGAAATCCGGTGGTTCCTCGATATCCGGTAGTCTGCCAGGTTCGGGAATGGAATCTTCGAAGGCAGGGAAGGCAGTGGAGGTGAAAAAGAATCCAGCTATATCGCCCCTGACAGAACTCGTCGGGTCGATAGTTGTGCTATCTATTCCGGTGATGGTGCCGCCAGTGACGGTCATATCCAGCAAATTGCCATTAATGAATCCGGAAAACTGCGTGTCCCAGATGGCGCCACTAGCTGTGGTTACCACAAGGCCGCCATTGCTCAGGCTTCCAGTATCGAAGTTAATATCAAAAGAAAATCTTTTTATTGAGGAAATCGTGCTGTCATTGGCGCCTCCGAGTTGTTGTGCGCCCTGGAAAAAAATGATATCGGTGTCGTTAATGATTTCGCTGCTGACATCGAGGTGGAATAAGCCTGTAGCGCTGGCCAGTTGCGTGCTGGTAATTTTGACGAAGGGGTCATTCGCCGGCAACAGAGAGAACCCCTGTGCTGCCAGGGCGAGCTTCTCCTCCGCTGTGATGACAGTGCTCTGCTTCAACAAGGAGGCACCGGTTATCGAGCTATCGGTGTCGGCGCTATCCTGCAATTGAAAGCCCAAGGCAATAGCATTCGCCTCGCTACCGGTGAAGACACCGCTAACAAGGCCATTCATCGATGATGTGCTGGAGTCGCCAAAAAGGCGAGTTCCGGTTATCGCCGTAGGTATCAGCACGCCGTCAACCACGGTACCACCGAAACTGCCCAACCATTCTTCTTCCCAGTCGCCACCGCTTTGACTGGCGCACTTGTCCGTGCCTCCCAGGCAAACTCGCAGGGCGCCGGCAGATAAAACGCCAGTGTCCAGATCCACCGAAATCGTCGCCCACACACCGCTGATGCTGCTGGTGATCGAGGGGCTGGTGATGCCGATGAATGGTGCTGTATCGTCATCGGTTATATGGGTGCTGTAGGTTGCGTTACCGCTTAAGTTACCGAGCGCAGTTGGGAGAACCGCGACCACTACCATCGGGCCCGGTAATAAGTCCCGTGCAGAGTTGTCATCGGGGTCGGTAAATTTCGTTACCGGAGTCGCCGCCGAGCCGTCCCAGATAGCCCAGTCCACCGAAAACCCTGCTACGCCGGTCTGCAGATTTTGGAGTGATGCAGCATCCCGGCTAAGAATAAAAAGCGGCTCACCACCAGACTGGTTGCGCGGATCGGCCGTGCTCGTAACCGCAAGCAGATTGACGTTGCTAATGCCGAGCAAACCCGTGGTGATCCCTCTGCTGCTACCACTGCCTGTGATCACAAATCCTACTCGCTGAAGTTGATTAATTTCGATATCGTTCAGCACCGGTGTGAGAGGTTCTGGTTCTGGTTCCGGTTCCGGTTCAGGCTCTGGCGCTGGTGCAGGTTCGGGCTTAGGCTTTGTCTCATCATCTTCAGGTTTACAAGCCGCGAGCGAGGAATTGACTGCGCAATCTATACGGCCGTCACCGCTGGTTTCATTCGGGTTAACCTGAATTTCATTGGTTTCCGCTGCGACTGCAGTAGCTCCAGATGTATCGACCCCCAGGCTTTTTTCCGTATCTGCCAGGCTGAGGGCAGGGGCGCCATCGTTAGCGGCTCCCGCACCGGCACCGAGATCCGCTGCCAGTACACCGCCGTCGTCATCCCCACCGTCATCTCCAGCAGCCACCGCACCAGCATCTGCAATGTCGTCAACTCCACCATCTGCGTTGTCATCGGCGTTACTATCTGCGTTGTCATCGGCGTTGTCGTCAGCGCTATCATCTACGCTATCGTCGGCATCTTCTTCCGGTTCTTCCACATTCAGCACTGGAATGTTGCCCAATTGGGCCGGTATCAACAACAGGCCCTGGGTTCCGATATT
>PCCP01000084.1 GCA_002731775.1 Gammaproteobacteria bacterium | reverse complement strand
CGGTTATTCCCGCGCGCAAATCCATGCTCACCAAACGCATCAACGCTGAGCGTGGTGTTTGCTACTACTGCGGCCAATGCAGCCGCGCCTGTTCCATCCATGCCGATTTCTCATCCGGCACCGTGCTGGTTTTTCCCGCGCTCAGGGGAGGCCAGGTAGACCTCTATACCAATTGCATGGTGCGTGAAGTCACCACCGATGCAGCAGGCAAAGCGACCGGCGTTTCCTATATCAACAAGGAAGATCGACAGGAGTATCGGCTCGAGGGTCGCAGCATAGTTCTAGCAGCATCCGCCTGTAGCTCGGCACGCATCCTGTTGAACTCGCGAAGCGCAGCACACGAAAATGGCCTGGGTAATAGCAGCGACCACGTTGGTCGCTACCTGCATGACTCCACCGGCGCCAGTCGTGCCGCATTTATTCCCGCGCTGATGGATAGAGATATCTACAACGAAGACGGCGTCGGCGGCATGCATGTCTACACACCCTGGTGGCTAGAGAACAAAAACCTCGACTTCAGCCGCGGCTACCACCTGGAGATAGGTGGCGGCATGAGCATGCCTTCCTATGGCTTTGGTTTCGCCGCCAACCAGTACAACGAATTCCTCGGCGCCCGGGTCGGCGGCTACGGCAACGAACTGAGGGACGACATACGCCGCTTCTACGGTTCCCGCCTCAGCATCGCCTGTCGCGGCGAGAGCGTGCCACAATACACTAACCGCTGTGAGCTTGACCCCACGGTAGAAGACGAGTGGGGAATTCCAGTGCTGCGCTTCGATTACAAATGGACCCAAAATGAAATCAATCAGGCCCGCCACATGCAGGATGCCATGGAAGAGTTACTGGAGGCCTCCGGTGGCGTGCTGTTAGGCAGCAAGCCCGGCGCCGATCGCGATTACGGCCTCACCAAGCCCGGCGAAATTATTCACGAAGTAGGCACCACCCGCATGGGCTCAGATTCCGCAACATCGGTCAGCAATCAGTTCGGTCAGTTGCACGATGCAAAAAATGTCTTCGTCGTCGATGCCGGCATCTTCGTCTCCCAGGCGGACAAGAACCCCACCTGGACTATCATGGCGCTGGCATGGAGAACATCCGATTACATCATCGAACAAATGCAGCAACAGAACCTATAGCAAGGAATAAATTGTGGATAGAAGGGAAACCCTGAAATCATTATTACTCGCTCCACTAGCCAGCGGCGTAATCACCACGTCTGGCTGTGTTACAAGCAGCAACAATTCTGCCTCCCGCGTCAACTGGACACCGCTGCCAACGAGTTACTCCTACGGCCGCACCGAAGTCGAGAAACATCGTGACCGGGAACTCTTCGCCGAGTCATATTTCCGCGAGCACGAACTGATCACCATCGCCATCCTCTGCGACATCATCCTACCCAACGACCACCCCAACGGCGGTGCACTGGACGCGGGCCTGCCGGATTTCGTAGAGTTCATGGTAAAAGATCGTGACCGCTACAAACTACCTGTCCGCGGTGGCATTGCCTGGATTGACAATCGCTCCATCGAAAATTTCGGCGCCGACTTCATCAACATCACCGAATCCCAACGCCTCAGCATCTGCGATGAAATCGCCTACCCAGATGTCCAGGACCCAGAGCTACAACCGGGCATCAGCTTCTTTACCCTAATGCGAAACCTTACCCTAACCGGCTACTACACCACCGCCCTCGGATTCGAAGACCTCGGCTACAAGGGCAACACCCCAAACATCTGGGACGGCGTCCCCGAAGAAGTTTTAAAAAAGCACAACATGACATATGAATCAGAGTGGCTAAAAAAATGTGTCGATCAAACCCAAAGAGACATCACCGCCGAATGGGATGACGATATGAATCTACTTACGTAGATCCAACTTAATAGGACTCGATTGAGCCGAGCGAGAGGCGTGTGCTGTTTTGTAGTGAGTAGCGCCAGGGACGGACGCGGGACCGGGCCAGGGATGGCCCAACCGAACGGAAAAACAGTACACACCTCTAGCTTGGCGGCAAATTCAACGCCATACTTGAGAAGATCACCATGACTTCTAATAGTGAAATTAAGATCAAAGGTGAAATCGTGAAATGGGAGACGTGAGGATCGTGCACAGGCCGGACTTGGACAGGGGTTCCTTCTCCGTTCGAGTGGGCCATCCCTGGGCCGGTCCCGCGTCCATCCCTGGCGCTACTCACTGCGAAGAAACCCCTGTCCAATTCCAACCCTCGAATTCAGTGTAGCTTCGGAAAATTTAACAAATCAAAAATAATGGAAGCCAAAAATGAAGAACCTTTTACTCGCTTTGACACTTTTACCTATTTCTTCGCTAGCTTTTTCTCAGGCTAATGACAGAGGTGAAGTTTATGAACCGGTGCCGGCGTTGGTCACTGGTGTGATTGACGGCGCGCCGCCATCCGATGCGATCGTGCTTTTCGATGGGAGCAATCTTGATGCCTGGAATAGAACCGCAGATGATGCGCCGGCGCGGTGGTTGATCGAAGATGGTGCTATTACGGTGCAGAGTGGTGTCGGCACGATAAAGACCAGGCAGGCGTTTGGAGATATTCAATTGCATGTTGAGTTTCGTCCAACGGACGTCATAGCGAGTAGTGGACAGGGTCGGGGTAATAGTGGCGTGTTTCTGCATTCCTTGTACGAGGTGCAGGTGCTGGATAGTTGGCAGAATGACACCTATGTCAACGGACAGGCTGGCTCGATATACAAACAGCAGGCACCGCTGGTGAATGTTTCGAGACCGCCGGGGCAATGGCAGAGCTATGACATTATTTTCAAGGCGCCCGTGTTCTCAAGTGTCGGCCAGCTGGAATCTCCCGCTTACGTGACAGTTCTACAAAACGGCGTACTGGTTTTGAATCATTTTGAAATTCTGGGGGCGACCTTCACCGAGTCACCGGAGTACGCCGCCCGTTGCGGACCCTACTCCCAGGAAGAGCGAATACAGGATTGTAGCGGCAACATGCCAATCACCCTGCAGGACCATGGACAGATAGTTTCGTTCAGGAATATTTGGGTTCGTGAATTATAGAACAGGGGCAGAATGACGGGATTTCTCACAAAAAAATGGGGTTGCCCAATACTTGCGACAACCCCGTTCCCTGCTTGAGAACACTTTTACAGTCTTGCCGCCCGGTCCCACGCATCTAGGGGCAGCAATCTTTCTGAGTTAGTGGTAATGCACATCAACCTTTGAAGATGGGGATATGAAACCACAGGCGACGCTGTCGGCAATTGATGCAGATCAAATAATGCCCGTGAAATCGAGAAATGTGCAACCAGCCCCAGGGGAGTCTCGGTGGCTTCAACCCGATTTTGGTAGCAAATAGAGAGGTCTTGCCTTAGGGCTTCGGATATATAGTAAAGTATTTAGTTTACTATAATTGAGAAAATACCCCCACCACCTCAGATCGGTGGAGAGTCGGCTTTCTTGAGAGCCTCAGTAGGTGTCGCGGTGCTTGAGCTTCACCATATATAGCGGGAGTGTTGCTCATGCAATACAACATACTGGCATTATGGTGTATTGCAGATACTTTTGTCGCAGTGCCACACCTCTGTCTGCGCCAAGGTGCTCCTTGCGTATTCCTGCCCTCCGTCTGGTCCACACCAAGCCTGCGGAGGGTAGGGACGCTCGCCACCGACGATTCTCGCCAGCCCCTGGATTTCCTCTGCGTTGCCCCAATTTTTCTGCGCGCCGCGCCCGCTAGTTGATACAGTAGACGGCATCTATTTCGTGGGCCTTAGACCGCCATCGAGCCCATGACCGACGCCGTATCCAGCAAACTCGACTGTTGCCAGAGTTGTGGAGCACATCTGACCGGCGAAGCAGAACCTGCAAGGGTTTTTGGATCGTGATCTATTGATACTTAGGCCTGAATTGCTGCCACTGGCGACCAGGGTTAGTACCCAGAGATTCTACAATGAATTCAGAAATGCTAGCAGTTGCTCCTGTTGCTCCGCACTCAGAGTCGCATAGACATCAGGCATCAGGGATTCATCAGAATCTGTTATTGATTTAACCCGGTCTTTGAAATAAGTCACCCAGCGCCGTCCGTCTTCGCTTTGAATCTGCACAGCGAGTTCAGAGTCGTTGCGATAGCGTCCACGGATCGTCGCGCCATCCGTCTGTTCTACTACTTTGGCGCCATAACCGCTGGCGATAGAGGCCGAGGGGTTTAGCAACGCTTGCAACAGTACATCCTGACCCAGTCGGGAGCCAACACCATCGAGCACCGGCCCGACATTGCCCCCCTGATCGTCGTAGGAGTGGCAGGTGGAACATCCGGCGTTGCCGTTGAATAATTCTGCGCCTGCCAGGGCCATGGGATTATTTGCGATACCCGATTCGTCCTTAAGCAGATTCAAACCGGGCTTGCCCTGTAATGCGCGCACATAGGAAGCGATATCGAAGATTTCTTCGTCGCTAAAGGAACCGGCCCAGGCCACCATGCCGGTGCCGGCACGGCCATTGCTGATAACCGCGAGCAGATCTTCATCCGACAAGCGATTGGCCATACCATCGGTAAGTGGCTTACCCATAGTTTGGCCTTCACCCAATTCTCCATGACAGATCTGGCAATAGGCGTTGTAGAGTTCCTGGCCTTCGCCGACTCCGGCGTTAACGGCGAAAGACGTGAGAGTCATAGCCAGGGTTGCCAGTACTGTATTAAGCAATAATTGAAACTTCATAAGATCACCTCTTGATATCCTCATCCCAGGCGACCTATAAACTGAATAAAATATAATTTCCCGAAGAGATTCCGGTAGCGACACCCTCGCGAGTAACAGGATCACGGGTACCGGAAGCGACACCGATGTACTGCTTGCCCTCGATAGTGAAACTCGTAGGCGGTGCATAAACACCGCTACCGGTCTGGAACTTCCACAGCACTTCGCCGGTTTCATCATTCATGGCATAAATATAACCATCGGGCGCACCGGAGAACACCAGGCCGCCACCTGTTGCCAGGGTGCCTGCCCAGTTGAAGTTGCCAGGCATCTCACGTTGCCAGGCGATATTGCCGGTGAGCATGCTAAACGCAACCACCCAACCGGTGCCGGAAGTATCGAAACGGGGTATACCACCCAGATCCATGGTGCCAGGTCGCCCTTCTCCTTCGCGCCGAATAAATGTCGTGCCCCACTCAGTGGTGGGAATATAAAGCATATGGGTGTCCGGGCTATAGGATGCGGGTGGCCAGTTCTTGCCGCCATACAGGCCTGGAAACACCAGCGTGTCCTTGGGTTCGTACAGCGCTTCCTTGAGTACAGGCTTGCCGGTCTCATCACGTTCTGCCCAGTTTACCCGGGTGTACTCACCGGCATAGAGAAAGTCACCGGTCATGCGGTCGAGTCCGTAGACGTGACCGTTGCGAGAAACCTGTACAATCATCTTGCGCAGTTCGCCGTTGAACATTTCTTCAATGATCATGGGCTCGGAGGTTGAATCGTGGTCAAATTCATCCCGCGGTGAGGTCTGAAAAAACCAGCGCAACTGGCCGCTGTCCGCATCGAGGGCCACCACCGAGTTGGAGTACAGGTTGTCGCCCTTGCGCGCGTTGGCATTGATGTCGGGCCAGGGATTGCCCGTGCCCCAGAACACCATATCGGTTTCCGGATCATAGGTTCCGGTTACCCAGGTTGGGGCCCCGCCAGTCTTCCAGGAATCTCCCTCCCAGGTCTCATTGCCAGGCTCACCCTCGGCAGGTGTGGTATAGAAACGCCAGCGACGCTCACCGCTATTGACGTCATAGGCATCGATGTAGCCGCGGATGCCGTATTCACCGCCACCGACACCGATCAGGACCATATCCTTAACCACGAGCGGCGCTGCAGTCACGGAAAATGACTCGCGGTGATCGCCTACTTCTGCATCCCACAGTTGAATGCCTGTGGCGGCGTCGAATGCCAGCAGATGCGCATCCAGTGTGCCCCAGAATACCTTGTCCTCATACAGAGCAACGCCACGGTTGTGGGGCCCGCAACAGAGATCGACATTCTCGAAATCATGGTCGTAACGCCACAACTCATCACCAGTTAAAGGGTCCACCACGATTAAGTGGCTATTCGCCGTGGTCAGATACATGCGGCCATCGTTGACCAGCGCCGTCACCTCGTAGGCGCCACCGGTTACACCGTTCTGTTTGATCCAGACCGGTCGAAGATTGGCGACGGTATCGCGGTTAACCTGGTCGTCCGGCATGTAACGCCAGGCACCATAGTTCTTGCCATAGGTCACCCAGCGGTCTGAATAATCCTGGGCATTCGCCAGAATATCCGTGCTGACATTCTGTGCCAGGCTGTTGGAAAACAACAGCAATCCCAGTGCCGGCGCCATGATGGATTTTAGAATTTTCATCATTTCCTAACCTTTCTCCGTTTAAGAGGGGACAGACCACGTTTCCCGAACCGCAGAAAACGTGGTCTGTCCCCCATCTTATTGTGACCCCGATTTTATGCCAAATTGAGTAAATTGCACAAAGCCTGGCCGCATCATATCATCCATGCTCGCTGGCGCAGTATGCGACTGCCTGTTTAGTAGGGATAAGTACAAGGATAATAATAATGATCGTCTATGGTGTAGCCCTGTTGTCTGTCTGTCTGGTTCTGGGCATGTTAATTGGAGAGGCACTGGGTGTGGCGATGAATGTGGAAGCCAACGTCGGCGGTGTCGGCATCGCCATGTTGTTCCTGGTCTACGCCAGCAACTCCGATAAATTCAAGGCCCTCACCGAAGGCGTGTCTGCAAGCGGCATCAAGTTCTGGAGTGCCATGTATATCCCAATCGTTGTCGCCATGGCTGCGCGCCAGAATGTTGCCGCCGCTACCGAGGGCGGCTTATTGGCCTTGAGCGCCGGTGTTGCCGCGGTCATGGTCAGCTTTGCGCTGGTTCCGGTCCTCAGTAATATTGGCAAGGACGATTCTCCAGCCCCGGATACCAGCGAAGAACAGGGAGCTGGTTAATGGATATCATCGAAACTGTCTTCGTTCGGAATAACCTCGTCGTCGCCTTCGCGGTGGTTGGCGCTGTAATGTGGGTGTCTTATTTCCTCGCCGACAAACTAACTGCCGGCCGCATTCACGGCTCCGCCATCGCCATCGCCCTGGGTTTGCTGGCTGCGTATTGGGGCGGCACCGTCAGCGGCGGCTCCCGCGGCGTCGCCGATGTAACTTTGCTCGGTGGTATTGGCTTGATGGGGGGCGGCATGATGCGCGACTTCGCCATTGTCGCCACCGCCTTCGGGGTTCACATCAGCGAACTCAAGAAAGCCGGCATTGCCGGCGTCATTTCCATTTTCGCCGGGGTCATCGTTTCTTTTATAGTCGGCGCCGCAGTAGCTGTCATGTTTGGTTATACCGACCCGACGGCAATTACCACCATCGGTGCCGGTGCGGTTACTTACATCGTCGGTCCAGTCACTGGCGAGGCAATTGGTGCCAGCGATGCTGTCATAACACTGAGTGTGGCTGCCGGCCTGGTGAAATCGATCCTGGTAATGATCGGTACGCCGTTGATTGCCAAACGTATCGGCCTCGACAACCCGCAGTCGGCGATGGTATTCGGCGGGCTGATGGGAACCACCAGTGGCGTCGCCGCAGGACTCGCCGCCACCGACCCCAAACTGGTTCCCTATGGTGCCATGACTGCAACTTTCTATACTGGCCTCGGCTGCCTGTTGGGACCGTCCGTACTGTTTTTTATTGTCAGCGCCATGTTTTAACAGGGACAGACCACGTTTTCTAAACTACGGAAAACGTGGTCTGTCCTCATAGAGATTGATGTTATGACACAAAACTCCTTTCCCAAACTCACGGATGACAACAACAAGGTAGCACTCGTAGAGGGCGACGATAGCTATACCTATAGCAAAGTGAATCGACGCATCGATCGCTTCGCCACCGGCTTGCTCGATGGTAGGGACGATCTCAAGGAAGAACGTATCGCGTTCTTTATGCCCGCCAGCCTCGATTACGTCACTGCCATGCATGGCATCTGGCGCGCAGGTGGCATCGCCATTCCACTCAATGTGGCGTCGGCGGTAGCCGAGCTCGACCACTACCTCACCAGCGCCGGCGTGACCCGCATGATCGCCAATGGCAAGTACCAGGAATCCCTGCGCGAATTGTGCGCCGAGCTACATATCGAATTGGTTTCCAGTGATGACATACTGGCAGATGAAATTGCGGCGTTGCCAGAAATTATTCCGGAGCGCCGTGGCTTGATGTTGTTCACCAGCGGCACCACCAACAAACCGAAGGGCGTCGTCAGCACCCACAAAACCATTCACGCGCAGATCACCACCCTGATCGATGCCTGGGCCTGGACCGAGGACGATGTGATTCCTCTGTTCCTGCCGGTGCATCATATTCACGGCATCATCAATATACTGAGTTGCGGACTGTGGGCAGGCGCTACCGTCCACCTCTTCGCTAAGTTTGATATCCCGAAAATTACGGCAGAAATTGTCGCCGGCAGCTATAACGTGTTCATGGCGGTTCCGACGATCTACGTAAAACTGATTCAGTATTTCGACACCATCAATGCCGACGAGGTGCAAGAGATCTGTGATGGTTTCAGGCCCATGCGCTTAAATATTTCTGGCTCGGCGGCCTGCCCGGTAAAATTGTTCGAGCAGTGGCAACAATTGACAGGCCAGGTGTTACTGGAAAGATATGGCATGACGGAGATCGGCATGGGGCTATCAAATCCCTACGACGGCGAACGCCGAGCCGGTCATGTCGGTCAGCCGCTTCCTGGTGTCGAGGCGCAGTTATTCGATGAAGACCACAATCGGGTGACTGAAGAAGGTGTCGCTGGTGAAATCCGCATCAGAGGCGATAATGTTTTCCTCGAATACTGGGACAACGAAAAAGCCACCGTCGAAAGTTTCCGGGATGGCTGGTTCTGCACCGGCGATGTCGCCGTGGTGGAAGATGGTTACTACCGCATCATGGGTCGCTCCTCTATCGATATCATCAAGTCCGGCGGCTACAAGCTCTCTGCCCTGGAGATCGAAGGCGTATTACTCACCCATGAAGACATCGCCGAAGTGGCAGTAATAGGTGTCGAAGACGAAACCTGGGGAGAATCTGTGATGGCCTTTATCGGCTTGAAGGACGGCACCCGTCTTCAGTATGATGACCTGAAGCAATGGTGTAACGGCAAGATGTCTTCTTACAAAATTCCCAAGGCCATTAAGATCATCGATGCGCTGCCACGCAATGCCATGGGGAAGGTAACCAAGCCCGTTCTTAAGAAATTGCTGTGATTAGAGTAGAGCCAGCGACCATTTTTTCGATTTTAACAATTAACACCGACGAGGCGACATCATGCTCGGACCAACCACTACAGGAAAATATTTTCATCGCGCAATTACGCTTTCCTGCATACTTTTTCTAGCGCTGATGCAAATACAAATTCATGCTGCCGATGACCTCGACGCCATCAAGGAAAAATTTATCGGTGACTACGAGCTAGTCAGCTATTTCCAGTTTCCAGCCTCCGGTGGTGAGGTGGATATGAAATATATCGGACGGCTTAGCTATGATGCACTCGGCAACATGTCTGGCATCGGCATGCCGGTGGATCTGCCGGCACGGGCGGCACAGTCATCGGAACGCCGAACCGGCGGTTTCGCCTATTGGGGCAAGGTGAGTTATGACCTGGAGCAAGGCATTGTCTTCCATCATGTCGAAGGCTCACCGCTGGTCCCTCAATGGGTCGGTGGAGAAAACATCCGCTACTTCGAATTCACCGATGAATTATTAAAATTGTCTCTCAAGGATGAGACAGGCAGAATTACGGCAACGCTAAGCTGGCGAAAATTGAAGTAATAAGTCGAGGGGCCCGAGCATGGATGCTTATACTAATCATTGCTGATTTAATCCCTGCACAGGGATTAAACGAAAAGAGATCAGATTTGTATTCGAATAAGTCTGTCCTCTTTCACCGATAAGAAGGAGAGCCACCATGAGACGAACTATCTATCAACTAGCAGTCGCGTGCTGTCTTTTTTTCATCATCACTGCTCAACTCAAGGCCCAGCCGGATGGGTGGACGCGACCGTTTCCGGGTCACCGGGTGATCGGCAATCTTTATGCTGTAGGCACCTACGACCTTGGCGTCTTCCTGATTAGCTCAGCAGATGGACATATACTCATTAACACCGGGTTGGCGGAATCGACAGCATCGATTCGCGATAACATGGCCGCTGTTGGTTTCCGACTGCAGGATGTGAAGATACTGCTTACCATGCAGGCACACTAGGACCACACCGCCGCACTTGCCGAGATAAAAGACATCACTGGGGCCGAGATGTGGGCCACGGCAGATGATGCCCGGGTGCTTGAAGACGGTGGCTTCAGCGATGCCCACTTTGGTGGCCGCGTGTCGTTTGAACCGGTAAGCGTAGACAAGGTCATCACCGATGGCGAGGTAATCGAGATAGGGGATATCTCCCTGACGGTGTACGAACATCCAGGCCACACCGAAGACAGTTCGAGCTACTCCATAGAGGTGCGGGAAAATGGCCGCGACTACAAAGTTGTCATTGCCAACATGGGTTTTATTAACCCCGGCAAGCAACTCGTGGTTGACCCCACTTACCCCGGCGTAGCAGATGACTTTGCCCAGACTTATCGTAGACAGAAGGCCATGGATGTGGATGTCTGGGTCGCGGCCCATGGCAGTCAGTATGGCCTGCATGACAAGTATGCCCCCGGCAGGAGTACGATCCTGATACCTTCGTCGATCCCGATGGATTCCTGGCTGCCGTCGAACGACTGGAACGGATTTACCGGGCGCAGCTCGCCGAGGAAAGGCGTTAGCCACTCAGCCTGGAACCAGTTTTGCCGGATAAAGAAGACCTAATCCTGTACATGCCATAGACTAATGGGAGCTGGTAGTTTCACCCTCTGTGTAAGGAGAGATCTCATGGACTGGCTGACTCCACTCTTGTCTGGCGATGTATTGGTCTTCCTTATTCCGATTGTTGCCATCGTTGGCGCTTTTTCTGTCAAAGGCGCCAAAGCCTATTTTAGACACGTAGAGCGAATGGAAATGATACGCAACGGCGTAGACCCCGATGCTGACCCTGAAGAAAACTAGCATTACCATCTCCTATTAGTGCGTTCCGACTCAACAACGGATAAAATGCGCCACCGATTATCCGATTGAGCACGAGTACACCACGGCGTTGAAAACCGAATTTCTAGGCAAGACCCTCTCCGGCCCCTTCACCGTACCCTCCGGCATCGTTAGCTGTTCTGCCAATATTATTCAAAGAGTGTTCCACACCATACCGGAGGTGGGCGTACTCACCACCAAGAGTATCGGTCCGGAGCCACGCCTGGGTTATCCCGAACCGATTCTGGCCCAGTATGAACCCGGCTGCTTCGTTAATGCCGTTGGCCTGACTAATCCGGGCGCACAGCGCGCTGCCGAGTTGATGTCCGCGTTAACGATTCCCGAAGATCGATTTCTGCTGATTTCAATTTTTGGTGGCAGCGTAGATGAGTATGTCGAAGTGGCTAAAATCATGGCGCCCCATGGCGATGGGCTCGAACTCAATCTGTCATGCCCCCACGCCAAGGGCTATGGCGTGGCCATGGGCCAGGACCCGGCCTTGGTGCAAGAGATCGTGACTGCGGTGAAGGCCGCCGTCGACATTCCGATAATACCCAAGCTGACGCCGAACGTACCCAACATTGGCGAGATCGCGCAGGCCGCTGTCGCCGGCGGCGCCGACGGGATTTGTGCGATCAATACCATGGGACCCGAGCGTTATCGCAGTCACGGCCATGACATCCTCAGCAATGGCGAGGGAGGCGTGTCAGGCAAGGCCATATTGGGTCGGGCTCTGGAGTGTGTGCAGGAAATTAGTGACTGCGTTGATGTTCCAATCGTAGCCTGTGGTGGCATTAGTAGCGCGGAGAATGTGCGGGATTTCCAACTGGCAGGTGCAACCATAATAGGAGTGGGCTCAGCCTTGATAGGCATGAGCACGGAAGAAATAGGGGAATACTTCCGCGTATTGAGTCGTGACCTTCAAGCCAAAACGGAAACTGCCGAAGCGCTGGTGCGCTACGACGTCGATATGAATTTTGAACCCGTGACGTTGCTGCAGAACCGGCGGATTACCGACGATATCTGCATCCTCACTTTCGATCGCAAAGTCAGTTTGCAAGGCGGCGAGTTTATTTTCCTGTGGATTCCCGGCCTCGGTGAAAAACCATTCTCCGCCCTAACCGACGATCCTTTTTCCCTGGTGGTAATTAACCTAGGCATCTTTACTGAAGCACTAATGACGCTGGAGCCCGGCGCCGAAGCCTATGTGCGTGGACCTTACGGCAATGCGGCGGTGCCACCGAAAGGCGCGAAGATTATGGCGGTGGCGGGCGGTACGGGTCTGGCTGCGGTCTATCAAGTTGCCAGGGATTTTGGCAACGCGGAGATATTCTTTGGCGCCAGGACTGCAGAACGTCTTTATTTTTTGAATGCATGTGCAAAAATCAGCAAACTGCATGTAGCCACCGATGATGGCAGCCGCGGCTATCACGGAGTGGTTACCGATATGCTGCGCAAGCGCTTGCAGGAATTATCGCAAACAGAGTTGGAAAAGCTCATCTTCTACAACTGTGGACCGGGGCCCATGGTGCATGCCGCCGAAGCGGTGGAAAGAGAATTTTGCAGCGCCAGCCAGATTCACAATGGTATCGACTACCTCACCAAATGCGGGGTGGGTATCTGCGGTGCCTGTGACGCACCAGATGGCAGCAGGAGTTGCGTGGACGGGCCGTTTCTGGAGGCGACGTAATTTGTATAACACCCGCTGATCGCAGCAGGGATCAAAGGGGTCAGACATTTGGCAATGATCCTACACAGATTTTGCCCATCTCGACATTAACTTCCGCTTCGATTAGCATCGTCTGGCTTGCTCCAATAAAAATATAGTCACCAGCACACGACGCAAGCTGGCAACGAGAGCCTTATGAAACGACGAACCTTTCTTTCCGCAGCAATGGCCACGACTGCTGTGTTGCCGATGCTAGCCAAGGCGCAAACAGCGCTGCCACCGGCAGAGCCCCGCGACTGGTCTGGCGCGACCCCCTTGAGATATCCGGACCCGGATCTGATTGCCCTCGAGGGAAGTTTCCAACGCTATATTCTGTTTAATACCCCGATTCGGCGCCATCACACCGGCACGCTGTGGGCGGAAGGCCCGGCCTGGAACGGCGTCGGGCGCTACTTGGTATGGAGTGATATTCCCAATAATCGCCAGCTGCGCTGGATCCAAGACGATGACAGGGTGACGGAATTTCGCAATCCATCCGGTAATAGTAATGGCAACACCTTCGACAGCGAAGGCCGACAAATTTCCTGTGAACACGGTGGACGCCGGGTCGTTCGTTACGAATATGATGGCTCCGTGACCGTAATCGCCGACAGCTTCGATGGTAAACCCCTGAATTCGCCAAATGACGCCGTGGTGGCGCCGGATGGCAGTATCTGGTTCACCGACCCGCCTTATGGCATCCGTGGCAATTACGAGGGAAGCAGAGCTGAATCAGAACTCCCATTCGCAGTCTATCGGGTAGACACGACTCGGGGCCGGATTACCAGAGTCACCGACGAAATTGCCGCACCGAACGGCTTGTGCTTTTCTCCCGACTACAGCCAGCTCTATGTCGCGGATACCGGTAGCGGGCGTGAAATAAAAATCTGGGATGTGGACGGCAGCCGCCTCCGAAATGGCCGTCGCCATACTCAACTGACACTGCCGGGGACCGACAGCGTCACCGCTGCCGACGGCATCCGCTGCGATGTCGATGGCAATATCTGGGCCGGTGCGAGACCCGGCGTGCAAATTATCACGCCAGTTGGAGAACCGATTGGGGTTATCCGCCTGCCCGAGGTCTGTGCCAACGTCTGCTTCGGCGGCACGCGGCGCAATCGTCTGTTTATGACCGCAAGCCAGTCACTATATTCAGTATACGTGGGAGTGCGAGGCGCAGGCATCGCCTGACCCGGATCTCACTGCTACCCCCGGCCTGCTGTGGATATCAGCTTTATAATCGATATCCCAGGGAAATCATATACACCCAGGGATCGATGTCGACACCAACCTTTAGCTTGTGCAGTGCGGAATTGAAACTCGCATCGGTATCGATATCGATCTTCCAAACTGAGGCATTGAGCAGCCAATTGTCATCGATGATCCAGTCTCCGCCAACTCGGAATATCCAGTCACCGCTCTCGTGTGCCAACGCTGTTACCGGACCGAGAGCCCAAAGTGTAGTAACAATTACTACATGAACAGATTGAGACCTTTTCATAAACTACTCCTACTGGCTCATAATCTGGCGGTTAAGCTAACTAGTCGCGGTGAATCGGTCGTTGATATGCATCAAGCCGTACGCATCTTGACCACGACACCGCACCAAAACTCCACATAGATCAATTTTCCCATGGCAAATTTTTCATCACCATCTAAGCGATGGCTATCGGGGTTGATGCCGTGAGTTCGCGGCCAAATCGGGCGTGGAACCGCTGGCAGTCAGCTTCATCCAACAGACAGCTACCCGGCATGAACACTTGCTAAACTGACCCCAACAGTGACATCCTCGTTGACAAATCAACGAGGGATTTAACAATGACAAAATCAAAGACTCAGTTCATCGCCGTGTGTGTGGGCGCGCTAGCACTCATGGTGACAGGCCTGGTATCCGCACAGGGCTACCCTAACCCGTACGCCGCCCTTAATTCCTGGGCCAAACTGCCCGATGGCCGTACTTTCGGCGCGGTGGGCGATACCGATGTAGATCCCGATGGCGTTCACATGTGGGCTGTCATCCGCTGTGATGCCACGGCACCAGATCGATTCGGTAACGAGTGTGTGGATTCGGAGCTGGACTCCGTAATCAAGTTTGACGCCGACGGCAATGTGGTGGAGAGTTTTGGCGGCGGCATGTTTATCTGGCCCCACGGCATCGAACTGGATGCCAATGGCAATGTCTGGGTGACAGACGCCGTTTCCGATGCCCGCATTCCAGATGGTGACAAACGCGGCCACCAGGTGGTCAAGTTCAGTCCTACCGGTGAAGTCTTGATGGTGCTTGGCACGCCCGGCGAGGCCGGTAGTGCCAACAACCAGCTCAATTCGCCCGCCGACGTGGTGATCGGCAATAACGGCGACATCTTTGTCGCTGACGGCCATAATAATAATGGCAATAACCGGGTCATGAAATTCAACGCCGAGGGCCAGTTCCTTATGAGCTGGGGGCAGACTGGTTTCGGCCCGAGTGAGTTCCGGGCGCTTCACACCATCGCCATCGATAATCGTGGGCGTCTGTTTGTGGGTGATCGATCCAATAACCGTCTGCAATTGTTCGAGCAAGATGGCAGCTTCATCAATCAATGGACTCAGTTCGGTCGTCCCAGCGGAATCTTTTTCGACCAGCATGACAATATCTACGTTGCCGATTCCGAATCCGACGATCTGCAAAACCCGGGCTGGGAAATGGGCATCCGTATCGGCGATGCAAATCTGGGCTGGGTAAAGTATTTCATCCAGTTGCCCGGAGGAGATCCGCGATCGACGACGGGTAACGGTGCCGAATTTGTGTCCGTAGATGCGGCTGGCAATATGTTCGGTGGTGAACCGGCGCCACGCAAGCTGCAGAAATATATTCGGGTTAGACCTTAGAGGCAGGCAGTTTTTTGCAAGCAAGCAATTGGGAAATTGAATCATCCGTGAATGTTCTGAAATTCGGAAATAGGGCTGACCAAGCCACTGTTACCCGGTGCCTATGAAATTTATTCCATTCGACCTCGAGCACTCACAATCCATCTGGGAGCAAAAAGTCGAGTTTAATCTCACGGAAAGCGGTGTGCACCCGATTACCTTGAATGAGCTAATCGGCGATGATCAGGACTTGCTCGACAAGCTGCTCCGGCTTGAAATCAACTATCCACACGTCAATGGAATCCCTCGGCTGCGGGAATTAATCGCCTCGCTTTATGCAGGCGCGGCTATCGAAAATGTACTGGTCACCGTCGGCGCCGCCGAGGCTAACCAGATCATCATGCAGACTTTGCTGGAAGATGGCGATGAGATTGCTTCGCTTTCGCCAACTTACAAGCAGGTGTGGGGAGTTGCCGCCAATGCCGGCTATAGCGTCAGACCATTTTGCCTGGATCCTGACAAGGGCTGGGCGCTGGACATCGAAGACCTGAATCGTCAAGTCAACGACAGCACCAAAATTATTGCCCTGGTCAATCCTAATAATCCCACAGGTCATATTCTCAACGATGAAGAAATGGATGAGATCGTCATGGCCGCCGACCGTGTCGGCGCCTGGATCTTATCCGATGAAGTGTATCGCGGAGCGGAGCGTGAACAGGAAGAAGAAAGCTGCTCATTTTTTAGTAAATACGACAAGGTACTTGCGGTTGGCAGCATGAGCAAAGCTTATGGTTTGCCGGGTCTGCGCGTCGGCTGGATAGTCGGTCCGTCGGCTACCATAGAAGAGCTGTGGCGCAGACACGAATATACCGCTATTAGCGCCGGCATGATCAGCAATCACCTGGCGGCTCATGCCCTCTCCCCTGAGGTGAGAATACGACTACGCACACGGGCAAGAAATTACATCAGCTCAGGATATCCGGTTCTCAAGCAATGGCTGGATTGCCAGACAGGCTTGTTTAGCTACACGCCGCCCCAGGCATCTGCAGTGACTTTTATTCGCTATCACCTGGATATCAATTCGACAGTTTTGATGGAAAAGCTCTGCCAGGAGGCAAGTGTGTTCGTGGCCGCAGGCGATGCATTCGGCATGGACCAGCACATCAGGATTGCCTTCGGCCAGGAAAAATCCGTGCTAGATGAAGCGTTCTCTCGCATACAGCGGGTTCTGGAAAATCTTCGCAAGCTCAGCTAACAACGCTTTCAATCTTTCCTGCTCTAGATCGAGATCAGATTCCAGACCGCTGATGGTGCGGCGGTTGTAGGCCTGGTTGACAGCTTCAAGCCCGATGTTATTACCCTGGGTCTGCAATGCCCGAAGCCGACGCTGTCGAGATCATCCGCGAACTTGGCAAGAGGCAGCGCCTATCCACAATGGCGCAAGGATGATGCGAGATCGCCGAAGGCCTCAAACGGGACTTGTCATCTTTTCTGCGAGAGCGGATTTAGCGACCGGCAGCCGCTCGACCTCGCCTTAATGCCTCGCTGGTGCTGGTGGATAAACCTCCATCCAAACCGACCGTTACAAATCGAAATCCCTGCTCGATGCGCCGCTGCACACTCCCCTGTCCGGTGGTAATTGCACAAGGCACGCCGTTGTCCAGACAGGCTCGAAGTACCTTCTGTATCGCCGCCTCGACTTCCGGAGCCGACGGGCTGGCATAGCCCATCGACGTACTCAGGTCCGAGGGGCCGATAAAAATAACGCCTATCCCGGGAACCGCAATAATTTCGTCAATGTTTTTTACTCCCTCTGGCGTTTCTATCTGAATGATGGCAAGCAATTCGCCATTGGGATCAAGGGGCCAGACATCTGCCCGCGAATGGTAATCACCGATTCCCCAGTACCAGACCGCATTGGAAGGATTACGACCGCGCAATCCCACTGGCTCGAAATCCTCGGCGCCATTTAACTGTGGGTATCGAGTTGCGCCCACGGACTTTTCCGCTTGCGCCCGGGTACTCACAGAGGGATACATGACACCAAATGCTCCCACGTCCAGAACCTGTTTGGCCTGGAACATGACATCTTCTCCGCCCGCGGCCGGGATACGTACCAGGGGCACGACATCTGGCTGTAAGTTCCCCTTCTCCAGGATCTTGCGCTTGTCCGTCATCCCTAAAAGAAATTGTCGCAGGCGTTCTATATCGAATGGCGCATGTTCCATATCGATTATTATGAAATCAAGACCGGAATTTGCCATGGATCGGGCGTTATTTAACGAATAGTCAAAAGCAAGCAGACCGAAGGCAGCCTGGCCATTTTCCAGCAATTCGATTGCCTTGTTCAGGCGGGGCACGGATTGTTGCGCCGACGCCGTGCCAATCAGCGCGACCAGCAATGCGAAAGAAGTGAGGGCTGTAAATTTTCTCATCAGGGGCTCCCTAGCGCGCAACCCAGGGTGGTTCGATTAATAACTCGGGACCCGAATCGGCCTTGGGTACGAATTTCTGAGTACGTCCGTACTGATTGTCCCCACCGTATAGATTGCCATCAGAATCGACACTAATCGTGTGTACTTCAATGTATCCATCGGGCAATTCCCTGGGAACCAGCCAGGTATATTTGAGGTTCCCCTCGAAATCATAATTAATAAACCTCAGCGGTCCCAGATCGGTAATCCAGAAATCGTTTTCGTTGACAATGATATCCAGGGGCAGTGTTAATTCGCCGATGGCTCTGACGAACTCAAACTCGGTCGGATTATCGGTTGTTCTAAACAGATTCACGCGCCCCCCTGCCCGGTCGAGGACAAAAACCAGCCCGTCGGGCCCGATAGCGACTGCGTGTATCGTATTGGTTTGCCCCGGCCCGGTGCCGAAGCTGCCAAATTCGCCGAGATAGTTCATGTCATTATCCATGATCATGATGCGGTTATTATCCAGGCCATCGGCGATCAGGATTCTGCCATCGGGCAGAAAGGCCACATCCTGGGGCCTGCCAAAATGGGTCTCGTCATCACCGGACACGCCTTTCTCACCATAGGTGGCCAACAGCTCGCTGCCATCATTGGAGAACACATAAATCTGGGAAAAAGTCTCGTTGATTAGCCAGACACGACGCTCGGGATCGTAAGGACTGATGCGAATTCTGTGGGGGCCAGGACCGTCCGAACCTTCGCAGAGATAGTCCCATTGCGTCCAGAGCTCCAGCAGCTCACCATCGCCATTGACGGTGTAAAGACAGTTCTGCCAGGTGCGACGAGTCGTATCCCGCAACACATTCAGGCCCATAGAACCTGCAAATCCAGGGAAATCATCCGGGATAGGATAGGGTAGAACCGTCTCTCCGCGCTGGGCGATGAAGATACGATCCGGTGACTCAGCGAATATCCCGGAGTTGCCACCGAAGGCGAAGCCGCGCTCTGCAAAGGGCTGATGCCAGAGCGAGATGATGTTATAGGGGCTCTCCCCGATGGGGCCACGGGCATTGCCCTGCTGTGCCCACGCAGTGGTGGCAGCAAGGATTGCCAGTACAAGTACTGCTAGCTGGTTAAATTTATGCATGATCAAACGACCTCAGTAAGTGAATCTAATTATGGGTGGATCTAGGGCACCTTTGAACAATGCAGTGGTGCCCTAACAAAGATGGTGTTGAAATTCGCGGATTCAGACGATTCAATTCTTGTTATCTGGCCTATCATGACAAATAAGTGATAGAAGATTCAACCAGGCATTGAAAAATCACAGGGGTGGTAGGGGATGTGAGCATCAAATAGACGAGGATTTCTTTTTCACATCGTGAAGTCTGGCTTTCCGGCCTGCCTGTCAATTGACTTGTCACGGCGGCATGATAGGCTGTGGAAAACCGTTAGTTGAGGAACCCCGGGGATTAGAAATAATGAAAAATCACCCTTCGATGTTACTTGCAGCACTTCTGTCAAGCAGCATCTTACTCGCTCAAGATTACCAGATACCGAAAACCGAATGGGGTGTGCCCGATTTACAGGCCGTCTGGAAGCATGCCACCGTAATGCCGTTCGAAAGGCCCAGAGATCTGGGTGAAAAGCGTGCCTATACCGAATCGGAAGCAATCGTGCTGGAGAGCGCGGTTCAGCAAAAGTTTGAGGCAAACAACGAACCGCTGGATCCTAACCGGCCACCGCCAGTGATTGCCAAATCTCTACCCCCAATTGGAAATTATGACCTGTTCTGGCGCGATGATGCCAAATTCATTCCCACCATAAGCGGCGAATTCAGAACTTCGGCGATTACCAACCCTGCCAATGGTCGCATGCCCGATCGAGTTGCCGGGCTGACCAACCAACTGCGGGCTCGGCGTGATAATCTCCCCGCTCGAAGCGATGGTCCTGAGGGCCGCGGACTCGGTGAGCGTTGCCTGGTGGCATTCGGGAATTTATCGGGACCGGTAATGAGCCCGGTTATTTATAACAGCCACCTGCAAATTGTACAGTCCCCAGGCTATATCGCTATCACCGCCGAGATGGTGCACGACACCCGCATCATAAAAATTACAGACCAACGTAATCCTGCCGGTGAATTGCACAGAAAGTGGATGGGCGACTCTATCGGCCGCTGGGAGGACGACACTCTGGTGGTCGAAACCAAGTACTTCAATAACTGGCATACCTTGCGTGGCATGCCGGTGGAAAACATGACGGTGATTGAGACCTTCCGCCGGGAAACCGCTAGCAAATTAATCTACGGATTCACGGTGGACGATCCCAGTGTGTTCACCGCGCAGTTTTCCGGGGAATATCCCCTGTCCCGAATCGATGAGCCAATGTATGAATACGCCTGCCATGAAGGTAACTACGGCATGATCGGTATCCTGGCAGGTGCTCGCAAACTGGAACAGCTTGAATCCGAGCAATGAGCGCGGATCTGATCGGCAGCGACGCCCTTAGCTACTAGCCAATTTTCGCTCTATGCGTCGGGCATGCAGTCCAGGCTCGGTATAGCCATTCGGCTGTGCTGTCCCATCAAACACCAGATCACAAGCTGCCTCGAAGGCGATAGAATTATCCAGATCTGCCAACATCGGCTGATACAGGGGATCGTCTGCGTTCTGCCGATCAACAATACCGGCCATGCGTTGCATCGTCTCCATCACCTGATCGCGCGTGCATACTCCATGGAGTAACCAGTTGGCGATGTGCTGACTCGATATCCTCAGAGTGGCTCGGTCTTCCATCAAACCAATGTTATGAATATCCGGCACCTTCGAACAACCCACTCCCTGATCGATCCAGCGCACGACATAGCCGAGGATGCCCTGTGCACTATTATCCAGTTCCTGCTGAATTTTTTCTGGCGCCAGAGTTGATGGATCTGCCAGAATTGGGAGCGTCAAAATATCATCGAGCCTTGCCGGTGTTCGCGATCTGATTGCTTCCTGTCGATCCCACACATTTACCTGGTGATAGTGCATGGCATGGAGAACCGCCGCCATGGGTGATGGCACCCAGGCCGTATTGGCGCCGGCCTGCGGATGTCCAATTTTTTCTTCCAACATCCGCGCCATCAGATCCGGCATTGCCCACATACCCTTGCCGATCTGGGCTTTTCCCTGCATACCACAGGCGAGCCCAACGTCTACATTGTTATCTTCGTAAGCTTTGATCCAGCACGAAGCCTTCATCTCGGTCTTTGGAATCATGGCGCCGGCTCGCATGCTGGTATGAATTTCATCGCCAGTGCGATCGAGAAATCCGGTGTTGATAAAAACCACTCTGTCACGCGCAACGCGGATGCATTCCTTAAGATTGATAGTAGTGCGACGTTCCTCATCCATGATCCCGACTTTGATAGTGTTGGTATCGAGCCCCAACAAGGCTTCGACTCCTGCAAACAGGTCGCAGGTGAAGCGGACCTCATCCGGGCCATGCATTTTCGGTTTGACGATATAGATACTGCCGGTGCGTGAGTTGCCCGTTCGATTTACATTATTAACATCTATCCTGCCAACCGCGCTGGTGATTACAGCATCCATGATGCCTTCATAGATTTCTTCACCCTCACTATCGAGGATGGCGTTGTTACGTATCAGGTGACCGACGTTTCGCACCAGTAACAGACTGCAGCCTGGCAGCCGCAGTTTGTCTCCGCTGGGTGTTTCGAACTCACGATCGGTATTCAATATCCGCGTGAGTGGATTGCCATCCTTGATAAATGTTTCGCTTAGATCACCACTAATCAATCCCAGCCAGTTCCTATACACGGCCACCTTGTCTCCAGCGTCTACAGCGGCGACGGAGTCTTCACAGTCCTGGATCGTGGTGATTGCCGCCTCCAGTATGATGTCCTTTATGCCCGCTTTATCGGTTTGACCAATCGCCGTATGGGCATCAATCTGAATTTCTATATGAAGGTCATTGTTCTGCAACAGTACGGAAGTTGGCTGGGCAGCGATACCAGTAAAACCCCGCAGCTGTGACTGATCAGCGAGCGTGGTCACCGCCTCGCCCGTCTGTATTTTTAGTTGTTCATCGATGATTGCATAACTGTTGGCGTCGGCATGACTGCCATGCCGCAGCGGGCAGGCCTGATCCAGAAAGCCGCGGGCATAGGCGATCACCCGATCGCCCCTGACCGGGTTATACCCTCCTGACCGTTCCGCGCCCCCCTCTTCAGGAATCGCATCGGTGCCATAGAGCGCATCATAAAGACTACCCCAGCGTGCATTGGTGGCATTGAGCGCGAACCGGGCATTGTTGACCGGCACCACCAACTGCGGACCAGCCATCAGCGCGATCTCAGCATCGACATTTTTCGTGCCTATTTCAAAATCGGCGCCGGTCTCAACCAGGTAGCCAATATCTCTCAGAAACTGCTCGTAGGCTTGCAGGTCAAGTGGTGTGGAACCGTGCTGTGAATGCCAGGCATCGATCTTCGCTTGCATCTCATCGCGAATACTGAGGAGTTTGCGATTGCGTGGGGTGAACTCGCTGATTAACAATTCAAACCTGGACCAGAAGCGACGCTGCTCCAGGTCGATCTTCGGCAGTAGTTCGGTGTTCAGGAAATCGGCTAACTGGGCGGCTACCTGTAAGTCGCCTATTTGAATGTATTTGGTCATTCGCGGAGAGTAACGTAGTTAGCACGAGAGTAGCAATAATGACGAGCTAAGCCACCGATGATGCGTCGATGTTTCCCAGCCAAGAGATGCCTCCAGGAGAGTTTGGACTATCGTTGGTTTAATGGCGGGATCCTACTCCACACGGGTTCTGCTTATACAGTTGATTCTGTCGAAACTTCAGATGCGATCACATTCTCCGCAAAGACACGTTGCAGGAATCTTAATCCGGGATTTTCAGATTCAATTCGGCGGTGAACAACAGGGATCTGTCGAGGTCCCGACGCGCCCAATCAAGCAGAGTGCTCATATTCTGGGTGACGATCTCTTCATACTGCCGCGTGCCATTGACGATTACCGTAATCGGTCGGTCAAAATCAAGCTCCTCCGGATTTAACAACAAGGTGAATGCGGAGATGGCTTCCGCGGCAACAGTAATCTGGTTGCCTTCCCTGTTCACTTGCAGCATTCCAGGTCTGGAATCGCCAGTTAACTCATCTATGCGTATCCACAAGTTACGGTTATAACGATCGGTGCGATCCGCCACCCAGGTCACTGTCTCGGGCAAGGGGTCCCGGGGATTATCCAGTTTGAATTGCTCGATCATCGGTCGTTCATCTGGCAACCAATTGGTATTGTGTCCGCCGTTTTCAATCGCCCTGAATACATGGCTGATACCCGCTTCCTTGAGTATGTTTATGAATGGCTGTACAGATGAAACCGGGTAGAGTCGATCATTCTCTCCGTTCACAATATACAGAGGCCGATTCAACAGGTTTTCAAAATAGAGTCGATAGCCGACACCGCTTTGCGCATTTCGCAAGACACCGGGGTGGCCGATGTAGGCCAAGAACGCGGCCCACTGTGTTGGCTGCTTGAAAGCGAAAAAATAGACTCCGGTGCCGCCATCTGAAACGCCAGTTAGAGTGACCCGATTGTCATCCACGTTGAAGGATCGTTTCAGGGTTTTGAGTATGGCGGGAATACTTTCCGCCTGATTCTGATGCCACCAAAAGGCATCATCCCAGGAAGCAGGCACTACCATGATGCGATCAGCCTGTTTTAGAGAATCGTAGCCACGACTCCACCAGGCTCCTCCGGGCTCCCATTGCGGGCGACTGACCCCCCCATGCAACATGAATTCGAGCGGGTAGCTGGTAGCCGGATCATAGTCATTCGGGATCAAATAGACGTAGGGGAATGGAGTGCCATCTTCTGCAACTCTCACGTCTTCCTGCTGACCTCTGCCAACCTCGGCCGAGTAGGCAGGACCATCCTTCAACCACCGGTACAATGTCTCTACATCGGGGGCGGCGTCAAGAAGTTGCTCCTGGATCTCCTGCTGGACTTCCTGGGTAGTAGCCCGCCAAAAATCGGTGACAAGTCGCTTGCCTTCGCCAGCGTCTGCCGCAAGCAGCGGATACTGTAAAAAACAAGTGAGAGCCAGGCCCCAGAGGAGTCGATACAGATTTTTCATGGCTAATCGAATCATTGAGCGCTGTGCCAAAATTACAGCTCTCCACCCAGCTCGGTATAGACCGCACGCAGAAACCTGTCCGGATTACCGTAGCTGTCATTGTAGGCGGCAGTCGGGTCTGCAGCGCTAAGCTCCTCGTAGCTCATACCACGATCAACCATTGGTGTAACCCGTGCCTTGACGTCGAGAATCATATCCCTGAATCCCATCACGTCTTCCCGCGTAGAAACGACGCCATGGCCGGGGAGGATTTTGGTATCGGGTCCAGACCGGCCAATGAGCCTGCCCAGTGCCGCCAGCGTGCCATCGAGGGTTCCGCCATTATTGGTGTCGATAACCGGAAAGGCCGTCGTTCTAAAGACATCGCCGGAGTGAATCACGTCCGAGTTCATAAAATGAATAAAGGTATCGCCATCGGTATGGGCAGGCGGCACCGGGAAAGCGTACACCTCCTCCCCGTTCAGATGGATAGTGATAGCGTCACTATAGGTGAGAATCGGCAGCGCCGCCTGCGGTGATTGTGCGCTCAAGCGCACTCGAACCTCGTCCCGCGCCAGAATCAATACACCCATCTTGCCCATATTTTCATTGCCGCCGGTGTGATCACCGTGCACATGGGTGTTGATGAGAAAACGGATCTCCCCACTATTCAACCCCCGGATAGCTGCCATGATCTTATCCGTCAGGGGTGCGAACTGGTCGTCAATCATGACGACACCGTCTTCGCCGACGGACAGACCGATGTTACCACCGGCGCCTTCGAGGTAGTAAACGCTGCCGGCTACATGATGCGGCACGATTTCTACGGCGGCGAAATCAATTTGAGCATGAGCGCTGGCAGCAGGTAGTATAGCTAACAACAGGGATGCGATCGCGATTCCAAAACCTCTCAATTGGGGCATGCTGGCTTCCTCTTTCTGTGTGAGTTTTTCCTTGCTTGGAGCATAGGAGCCCTGTTGCGGAAAGTCCACACCGCGCACCGAACCCCGGACAGCGCCTGATTATTTGCTATCTTGAATAGGTAGTTTACAGTGCTGGGCAAGTAGTGCAGATAAACCGTCGAGCGCGGGCGTTCACAAGCCGACCGGGATAACTGATCAGACCCACGCCGGCATGATATCCTCCCCGAGGCCGTATCAATAAATCAGAGTGATCTGTACCTAAACCATGACGAAACCCTCAATGATGTCTCTGTGCAAGCAATATCAACGGGTCCGTTGGAATCGAGGGATTTCTGTGCCGGTGTCCGGGCTGATCCTGTCCGTGCTACTGACGACTCCAGTGCTGGCGATGGAAGATTTGCCGGTTCTGAACCTGGATAACCCCCTGAGAATGGACTTTTCCGGTTCCTGGGAGAAGGATTTTCGCCGCAGCGACAACTGGGAAGAGGAGTTGAGTCGCATCTTCAGACTGCGGCAGGAAGCGGCTAATCGTGACAGGAGCACACCCTACAGCCGTCGAGCGAACCTGGGACCGGCGGTGACACTGGGAAATCTGAGATTGAATCGTGGCCGTGGGCGCGGTGCCAATATCGTCGATCTGGCCAGGCTAGCGGAGTATATCAGCCGTCAGTCCACGGTCACCATCAGGCAGAACCGCGAAGAGGTGAGGATCGAGCGCGACGGTGATGCTGACCTGGTGTGTGGTCTCAGTGATGCCACGATGGCACCTTATACCGGTAGATACGGCGCAGAATTATGTGGCTGGGACCGGCAACAGCTGGTGTTTGAAATCACCCTGCCCGATGAGCTGATGATCATGCACCGCTTCAGTGTCGCCGCAGATGCCGGCTCCCTGAGAATGGTGACCAGCGTCATCAGCAAGGGCACCAATTCATTTACCCTGATTACGGTTTACAATCGCTACGATGCACCTGCCGACGAATTCGATTGCGTGCAGACGCTTAGCCGGGGACGAGTATGCAGTCAAAGCTCATTCCAAGATTGACGGCGGCGGCAGTCAGGCGTCCAGCTGTTGCTGCTCGCGGTGTCGCTATGGGCCTGGTCCTTGCATTATTTATGGCGGCGTGTGCGACGTCGGTGCCGCCAGCTCCCAGAAGAATACCCGCCCCTGCGGTAGGCGAGGTCAGCCTGATTCACAGCTCGATCGAACCGGCCCAACATCAATTACTCGATATAGGCGTGGTCATTTTCGACAACCTGCCGGATCAATTCACACTACCGAATTCACCCGAGGTCAACGAAGGCGTGTTCGCCGAAATCAGGCAAAACGAGGCCCAATACCTTCCCTATGTCTTGAGAAACACCCTGATCGATTCCAATCATTGGGGCGCCGTCAGGGTACTTCCAGAAACTGACCCCTCGGTCGACCTGGTGATCACCGGTACGATTGTAGAATCCGATGGCCTGGCGCTGGAAATTGAAATCAAGGCATTCGACAGTACCGGCCTGGAATGGATTAATAAGACCTACGCCGACATTAGCCAATCTGATGACTTCCCGGCATCTTCACGCTTCACGGCGAGTAATCGTTTTGACCCGGCAAATTTTATCGACCCTTTCCAGGATTTGTATGACCAAATCAACAATGACCTGATATCGATGCGTGACTCATTAAGCGAACAGGAGTTAATCAATCTGCGCCGAGTATCACAAATGGTCTATGCCACAGAGCTGTCGCCAGAATCATTTGCACAAACCCTGGAGGAGGGGCCTGGTGGATTGCTTGCTGTGTCCAGTTTGCTGGCAGACGATGATCCGATGATGCGAAGAGTCATGGATATGCAGCTGCGTCATCATACTTTTATCGATACCGTAGACCAATATTACCAGGCTCTGTTCGATGAAATGCAGCCAGTCTATGTTACCTGGAGACATTACTCCCGCGATCAGTCCCTGGAGAACCAATCCGCCGAAAGACAGATCTACGAGGGGGGCGTCTATGGTAACGCTGGAAAATTCTTAACCCTCAGTCAGCGTTACGATCGTTACCGGTGGGCCAAGATCTACGAATTTGAGTTTGCCGAACTGGCCAGCGGTTTTAACAATGAAATCGCGCCGGCTATTCTGGAGTTGAATCGCAATGTGCACGGACTCGATGGCACCATGGCAGATCAGTACGCCCAGTGGCGGAAAATACTGCGCGCCCTGTTTGCCCTTGAGGTGGAACCAAGCGCTGACGAGAATTAGGGCGGCTCTGAATAATACGGTGACACCCTAGCCGTTTTGATCCTTGCTTGTCAGCTTTGCTACTCTGACCCGGAATAAATACGAAGCACTGAATAGTGTCCGACTCCAGTTCACTGCAAACAGTCCTGGCGGCGGGACCTTCCTGCTTACTGGCATGCCGCTATATCAACGCCTGCTTGCTTGGGGAAAACCAATTGTGCTGTGAACGATACCGGGTGCAACCGGTTTTACCGTGGTTGATACCCTCGGTCGCGCCTACAAGCTGACGGGATCTTCATCGCACTCGAACTTCGAAAAGTGTTTTGACTTCCAGAGGGAAAGGTTTAGGCTCACTGTCAACATCGACAAAGAAGAACAATGATCGGAGAACGCCCATGTCAGAAGAAGCTGCCGCAAAGAGCTCAAAAACTCGGACCATAATACTGGCGCTAGGTGGTACGCTGGCAATGGCTGCCGTTGTCGGATTTTTCATCTATTCTTCTGTCTGCCCCTGCGAGCGCACACCGGGGGGTCTGTTGATGGGGGAACGTGCCAGTGAACCAGTAACCGACTGGTCCTTCGCCAACGACGTGCCGCTGTGCCAGATACAAATCTGGGCGGGGATCAGACCACATTCGGTCAATCTCAATTGTATGGCCACGGCGGAGGGAAAGCTGTATCTGAGCTGTTCTGTCTGTGACACCAAGTATTGGGCCAGTAAAGTGGGCGAAGATGAGAGCGGCCGAATCAAACTCAATGGCGTCGTCTATCGCGTCATCTTCAACCGTGTACTCGAACCCGCTGAGCTGGACAGCGCGTGGGCGGCGCGAGTGTCGAAATTGCAAATTCACGGTGGACCCGGCAATCCGGTACCATCCCCCGACGCCCGGCGAGCCGATCACTGGTGGAGTTTTAACCTTGTTTCGGCAATTTAGTTTATGCTGAACCTAACGCAACGAATCACAGGAGTAATACAGTGAACGTTCGATCAATTGGAATCAAATTCAAGACCATGGGCGCCTCGGCATTTTTCATCTCTGCCCTGGTTCTAAATCCAGCCTATGCCGCGGAATCGAGCTGGGTCGATCTGGCCGTGCATAATTTTGGTGCGCCGATCAACACAATGTGGGCCGAAGGCGAACTCTCCTTCGCTGCCGACGGCACCATGGTGTTTTGCAGCGCCAGACAGGATATGGCAGTGGCATCGGGTGATCCCAAGGATCTCTACATCGCCACTTTTAACGAGGCCACCGGCAGCTGGAATACGCCCGTAAACATGGGCATTCCAATTAATGCAGCACCCGCCACCGATGTCGATCCCCTGAGGTTGGGCGATGACAGAGAACCCTGGTTTACTGCCGATGGCAATACCATTTACTTCAAGTCCGATCGACTCGCCACCACCAGTCCTCGCAATAATAGCGACCTTTTCGTCACCCACAAGGTAAACGGATCCTGGACAGTGCCGCAGCTCATCGGTTATCCCATCAGTACCGATGCCGGTGACGAACACTGCCCCGCCATACTGAATGACGGCGAGACCCTGTGCTTCGCATCGCGACGTGCAGGTGGCTATGGCGGTTCCGATATTTATTGTTCCAATCAGGATGCGAATGGGAACTGGATGGAGCCTATCAACCAGGGACCAAACATCAACACTGCCGCCGAAGAGTTTCATTTCACACAGGATGCGGACGGCATGGTTTATTTCACCTCCGGTCGACCCGGCGGGTATGGAGGCATGGATATCTGGGGCGCGATGCAACTGGCTGCCAATAGCTGGGAGCCCGCTCGCAATCTCGGGCCGCAGGTCAATACCGCCGCGGCAGACATGTGTCCGTCACTGCCCCCGGGAGCAGATGCATTTACCTGGTTTTCAAGCCGCTCGGATAATAGCCTGGGTTCCATCGATATTTTTTGGACCAAGAAGATAAACACCACCTCGAGTCCGTAAACAGGCTAACACTGCTGCAACCCTGCAGGACAACGAAGTGGCAGTCAGAGTAAAGCTACCGATGAGAATTTGGTGCAATTCGACATTCAATTTAAAACAACACTCCGACAAACGGGGCCGGTCAGGCGGCGACCAGCCCCGTTGTTGTTAAACCAGCCTGTGTTTCTAATCTGACAGGCTGTCGTAGATTATATCCCGTGCCACATTGCGCATATTGACAGCATCGGGACGACGAGGTCCCTGCGCCTGGATCATGCCCAGCAGGAACATGTCTTTAGCCGGATCTATCCAGAACCAGGTGCCCGCCGCCCCGCTCCAGTAGTAGGTGCCCGGACCCTGGGGAGAATCGGCGGCATCGGGGTCAAAGATTACGGCGAAGTCCACGCCGAAACCCTGACCGGCTTGCCCCGGTCTGGTGTCTGATCCCCGTAATAACAATTCGTCTCTGAGGCTGTTGGTGCGCATGATGCGTACCGATTCAGGACTTAGAATTCTGGCGCCATCAAGTTCACCCTCGTTAACCAGCATCTGCAGAAAGCGGGCATAGTCATGGGTAGATGACACCAGTCCACCGCCGCCAGACTCCAGTCGATCCGGATCCAGGTAGCTGGGACGGTCGGTTCTGTGTGGGCGTTGCACTAAACGTCCCCGTTCCTCATCCCAATTGTGTACCTCGGCGAAGCGAGCTCGGTCCTTATCCTGCACATAGAAGCGGGTGTCGCTCATGCCCAGTGGTTGGAAGATTCGCTGATCCAGGAATTCGCCAAATTTCAGGCCGGATATGCGTTGAACGACATAACCCTGAATATCCACTGCAACAGAGTAGGACCACTGCTCACCCGGCGCGAACAGCAATGGAATTTCTGCGACTTTGGCGATCAGCATGTCCAGGTCATCAGAAGCCAGCACGCCGGTATCGCGAAAGGCGGTATTTACCGGGTCATCGCCACCAAGCCCATAGCCAAAACCCGCAGAGTGATTCAATAGTTCACGCATCGTGGGTTCGCGTCCTGGCGTCACCAGTTCTACCTCGCCGGCGTCGTTGTAGCTCTCCATTACTTTGAGGTTTGCCAGTTCGGGGACGTATTTACTAATGGGGTCGTCGAACTCCCACATCCCCTGTTCATGCAGCATCATCAGTGCTACCCCGGTAACCGGTTTGGTCATGGAGTAAATGCGGAATAGCGAGTCTTTCGTCATCGCAGTCTGCGCATCCACCGAGGCCAGGCCGGCAGTCTCATAGGTTGCCACCTCCCCGTCTTTGGCCAGCAACCAAACCATGCCGGCAACATCCTGATTCTCCACTATCTGCTTCATGGCGGCATCGAGGGCAGCTATGCCCTGCTCCGAGAATCCTGCCGACGTCGCCCCAGCCTCGTCTGCAGGCCAGGATGTGTCTGCAAGCGATGATGAAAAGAAGAGGGTGCCTGCCAGGCCGATAGCGAGAATTCGCAGCCAGCCATTTAGAATTGTTGCGAAACGCATTTTCCATTCTCCCTTTGTTATTGTCTTCGGAGTTCGAGCAACCCGTTTATCGGAAACAGCTTCCCATAAAGGCAACAAATAGTACCTTGCCCAGGATGACTATGACCACCTCTGGCGCAATTCAGGCGGGCGGGATTAGCGGAGTTTGTCGCCGCTGGCGTACTGCAGGGGCAATGCGGTGGTGTATTTGATCTGCTCCATGGCGAAATTGGAAGACACATCGGCCAGATCGGCGGTCTGTACCAGCTTTTTGTAGAAGGAATCGAAGGCAGGAATATCCGGAACGACTACCCTGAGCAGGTAGTCAGACTCCCCCGCCATCCGATAAAACTCTACCACCTCACGGAATTCACCGACTCTTCTCGAAAATTCTGCCAGCCATTCCAGATTATGCTGATTGGTTTTCACAGCCACGAACACATCGATTCCCAGGTTGAGCTTTTCCCGATTTAACAGCGCTACCCGACTCATGATGATGCCCTCCTGCTCCAGCCTTTGAATGCGCCGCCAGCAGGGCGTCGTGGACAGGCCAACGGCCTCGGCGAGTTCTGCGGTAGATAAACCCGCGTTCGTCTGTAACAAGTCCAAAATATTTCTATCTATCTTATCCATAGAATATTATTACACAATAGTGATATATATTAGAATATTATTATAGAAAAACGTGAGTTTTGTAGCATATTCGCAAACAATTGTTAAGGCAAGTTTGTTACGCTATTCGCTGGCTTCCAGATCGACTAAAACGCAGCGAGATGAACTCGAATGAACCGGACTAAATCACACCTGAACAGCGTTGGTGAAAGCTATTTCCAGCATATGCGACACGCCCTGTCGTTTACCTGGGCATTGCTAGCGGCCTCGTTGTGCTGCCTGATTCACGCGTTCGCCCCCTCTCTGTTTGAGAAGACTGGCAGCAGGGTTGTCACCCGTTTATACGACCGCATGGCGGTGAATCGCTCGAAATTGACGGCCGCCCCCGAGATGCCTACAGCGGGACGAGAAAATCTGCCAATAGAAGTGTAGTCTGCTCCAACGCCAGTGCTTAGCCTGGCGACTATCCCAACTAGTACGCCGGTGACCAAGGCAAGCATTTAACATCTTGCGCGGGGAGCGCATGAGTGCGTGCCTGCAGGCTGAAGCAGGCGACGCTCAGTGGCAAGCTATGCAGTTTCTCAAAAAAACCGGGGCTCGAATTCCGATTGTTTTGAGTGTGTTGGCTGCCGCTGCTGCTAGTTCAATTAGTATCAGAATCTTTCCAACCGCGCCAACCCGGACCCCGTACTACCTGCCCAGGCAGTGCGCCTGTGTGCTCCCCTTTGTCAATGACTATGTCGCCATTGACGATCACGTAGGCCATACCGGTGGCGTATTGATGAGGGTCATCGAAGGTCGCATGGTCTTGTATGTCGGCAGGATCAAATATCACGATATCTGCGAAATAAGATTCCCTGAGTTCACCACGGTCGCGTATTTTCAGATTGGAGGCGGGTAATTTGCTTAATTTGCGGATCGCTTCGGGCAGGCTAATGATCTGCTCTTCCCGCACATACTTGCCGAGCACCCTGGCAAAGTTGCCATAGGCTCGGGGATGGGTGCTCTGTTCAATAAAGCTGCCTGCGGTGGTCATGGATCTTGCATCCGAGGCAAAACTCACCCACGGCAGCGCAATGCCCCTAGCCACATTTTCCTCAGACATAAGGAAGTAGACTACTTGCACGCGGCTACCGTCCTCGATGACTAGATCGATGACCGTGTCTGCGGCGGAGGTTTCTCTTTCTGCGGCGACTTCGGCCAAGGTCATACCGAGGTAGCGCCTGAGCTCAGGGTTTCGAAAACCAACTAAGAGCGTGCCTTCGGCACCGGCTGCGAGACCCAGGTTTTCCCACTCATCGGTGGGTACCGTCATCTCGCTTAACACCTTGTCCCGAATCGCCGGATTTTTCAGGCGCTGAGACCAGGCATCATAACCTCCTTCCTGCACCCAGGGCGGCATGGCGGCATCGAGCCCGGTAGAGCCGGCGGTATAGGTATAAATGTCTGCGGTGATCGCGAGCCCCTCCGCCTGCGCAGCTTCAACTGTTGTCACCACCGCGTCAAACTTGTCCCAGTTGCTCTGGCCGGCCACCTTCAGGTGGTAGATCTCGCCGGCGACGCCAGCTTCGCGAGCGATGTGGATCAGTTCATCGATTGCCTCCAGCAGCCTGTTGCCTTCGCTGCGCAGATGCGAGATATACATGCCGCCGTATTCGCCTACTACCTCTGCCAGGGCCACTAGTTCTTCGGTGCTGGCATAGAAGGCCGGCGCATAAATCAGTGAGGAGCCGAGACCGAGAGCGCCATCTTCCATGGCATCCCGCACCAGTGCCTGCATCCGTTCCAACTCTGCGGCAGTGGGTGCCCGGTCCGCATAACCCAGTTCATGGATTCTTACCGTAGTCGCGCCGATGAACGATGCGACGTTGGTGGAGATGCCCGTTTGCACCAGGAAATCCAGGTACTCATCCAGTGTCGTCCATTCGATGTCGTATTTATCATCCCCCTGATCGGCTAACAACTGCGCCCGCATCACCTCGCTCAGCGGGCCTTCGGAATTGCCCTCGCCAAATACTTCCAGGGTCACACCCTGGCGTATATCGCCCTGGCTGCGACCATCGATAATCAATGATTCCGTGGCCCAACTGAGCATGTTAATGAAGCCCGGAGCGACGGCGAGGCCGGTGGCATCGATAACCGTGCTCGCATCGGCTGCCAGATCACCGATGGCGACGATGCGGTCGCCTTCGATAGCGATGTCCGCCTCGTAGGGCTGGCCACCATTGCCGTCGTAAATAGTGCCACCCGTAATCATCAGCTCGTAAGCCGGTCGGTCGGCGGGGCTGCAGGCATTTAACCCGGTCAGGAGTATTAGTCCGTAGAACAAGAACCGCAGGAGTGTTTTTGTCATGTGTTTGATCATATTGGGCGTTTTCCAGTAAAGCCTTGGGATTGTGCTCATAGCATATTAAAGCCCGCGCCGTTTTCTAGGGCGCCTCTGAATAATACAGTAATGTCTCAGTGGGTAGATAGAAGGGCAACGAGAGTATGAGCTTGACAATTTGTTTACTTAAAACTACTGTATGTATATACAGTAGTTTAGATTGTCATAATGGTGAAATCTTCCCCCCAAAAACCTGAAATCGGTGCAGAGCTGCGGCCTGGAGTCGGCGCGGACGCAGGCTCTGAAGCTGCCTATGCGGAGCTGCACTGCATCTCTAATTTCACTTTTCTGCGGGGCGCGTCATTTCCGGAAGAGCTGGTGGAGCAGGCAGACGCACTGGCCTATCGCGCCATTGCCATTACCGATGAGTGCTCGCTGTCTGGTGTAGTACGGGCGCACATGGCGGCCAAAGGACGCGCTATCAAACTGATCATCGGCAGCGAATTTGTACTGGAAGATGGTTGTCATCTGGTGTTACTGGCCCGCAGCCGCAGAGGCTACGGCGAACTGAGCCATCTCATTAGCTGCGCGCGGCGAGAGGCACGGAAAGGTGAATACCAGATCGATCGTGCCATGGTGGAAAAAAACCTGCCCGGTGAATGTGTGGCCTTGTGGATTCCGGACCCGCTACAGGCCCCCGAGCACATTGCATCGCAGGCGGTGTGGTTATCTCGGGTGTTGGCGAAATCCTTGTGGATAGCCGTTGAGTTATTACTGCGAGGAGATGATCGCCTGAAACTGCAAGGCCTGCAGAAATTGGGTGAACAATTTCGACTGCCACTCTGTGCCGTCGGTGGTGTCTTCATGCACACCGCCCAGCGCAGAATTCTTCAGGATACCTTGACGGCGATTCGGCTGGGAGTGCAGTTTGATGAACTCGGCTTTAACAGCGAATGCAATAGCCAGCGTCACCTGCGTTCGTTTGAACAATTGACGAAGCTGTTTCCCCAGGAATTGCTCGAAGCCACTGTCCATATCGCCAGCAGCTGTGATTTTTCACTGGATGAGCTGCGCTACGAATATCCTCATGAGTTGGTGCCAGTCGACTATACAGCCAGTGGCTGGTTAAGGGAGTTAACCGAAGCCGGCATACGCCAGCGCTGGTCCAACGGCGCCACGCCGAAAGTTCGTAATCTCATCGAACATGAACTGGCCCTGATTAAGGAGCTTGGTTACGAGCACTACTTTCTCACCGTTCATGATCTGGTTGCTTTCGCCCGCAGCCAGCACATTCTGTGTCAGGGCCGGGGCTCGGCGGCCAATTCCGCAGTGTGCTACTGCCTGGGGATTACCGAAGTCGATCCTGCCCGTATCGAGGTTCTATTCGAACGCTTCATCTCGAGGGAACGTAATGAACCACCAGACATCGATGTGGATTTCGAGAACGCCCGCCGCGAAGAAGTCATTCAATACATTTACAACAAGTACGGCCGTGATCGGGCCGCACTGGCCGCTACAGTAATCACCTACCGTTCCCGCAGCGCGATTCGTGATGTGGGGAAAGCCCTGGGCCTGGACGCTGAGTTGTTGGATCATCTCGCCAAATCAATCTACTGGTGGGGATCGAATCTGGAAGAGCAGCTCAGCGATGCGGATATCGACTATTCAGACCCGTTGATTCAAAAACTGGTGCACCTTGCCCAATCCCTGACCGGATTTCCCCGCCACCTGTCCCAGCACGTCGGTGGATTTATCATTAGTCAGGGTCTGCTATCCCACCTGGTTCCAATCGAAAACGCCGCCATGCTCGATCGCACGGTCATACAATGGGAAAAGGATGACCTGGAATCACTGGGATTGTTAAAAATCGATGTGCTGGCATTAGGCATGCTCACGGCGATACAGAAGTGCCTGGATCTGGTAAGTGCATACAGCAATGAGCCTCTGACTATTCAAAAAATCCCCGCCGAAGATCCCCGGGTCTATGACATGATGTGTAAGGCGGATACGGTGGGTGTGTTTCAGATCGAATCCCGTGCCCAGATGAGCATGCTGCCGCGACTGCGACCCCGAAGTTATTATGATCTGGTGATTCAGATTGCAATTGTGAGACCTGGCCCTATTCAGGGCGACATGGTGCACCCCTATCTTAATCGGCGCAGTGGCAAAGAGTTGGTGACCTACCCCAGCGACGCGGTAAAAGCGACCCTCGAGCGAACCCTGGGAGTGCCAATTTTTCAAGAACAGGTTATGCAACTGGCGATGGTGGCGGCGGGCTTCAGTGGCGGCGAGGCGGACCAGTTACGTCGCTCCATGGCGGCATGGAAGCGCAAAGGCGGCCTGGAATCTTACCGGGATAAGTTGGTCAACGGCATGTTGGAGCGAGGGTACGAGCGAGACTTCGCAGAGCAATTGTTCAGGCAAATAAAGGGCTTCGGTGATTATGGTTTCCCCGAATCCCACTCCGCCAGTTTTGCCCTGATTGCCTATATATCATCGTGGTTCAAATGCTATCACCCGGCTGCATTTTGTTGCGCCCTGCTCAACAGCCAACCGATGGGGTTTTACGCCCCGGCGCAACTGCTCAAGGATGCCCAGCGTCATGGTGTTAAGGTGCTGCCGGTGGATGTGAATGAGAGTTTCCATGACTGCACCTTGGTTTGGGGTCAGAGTAAGAATTCCTTTAAGTCAGGGAAAGGTAATAGGGATGGTGATAGGAGGTTTTACTCTGACCCCAATTTTTCCCCCAAGCTGCGAATCGGTTTCAGATTAGTGAAAGGCATGTCAAAGCCCGGTGCCAGTGCAGTCGTGGAAGCACGACAAAGCAGTGTCTTCAGTAATATACAGGACCTGATATTTCGCAGTGGCATCAACAAGAAAGATCTGGAAGCACTGGCAGCAGCAGATGCCCTCAGAGCTTTGAGCGGCGACCGCCATCGTGCGTTCTGGCAGGCCTCTGGTATCGATATTGAGAAAAATGAAAAATGGGGCCGGAGGCAATTTTCTTTGCAGGATAATGAATCAAATGGAATAGGGGAGAAAATTACCTCCGACCCCATTTCTTTAACGACGGGCGCGAATATGACCATGCGTTTTTACGCCGACAGTGATTTTGGTGTGGATGTACTGCTACCGGTTGCCAGCGAAAGTCAGAATATCGTGGAGGACTATGGCGCTACCGGATTTACCCTGCGCCAGCACCCACTGGCATTGTTCCGCCAACATCTGAATAACTACCAGGTATCTACCGCCAGCGATCTTGCCGATATCGAGGACGAAGCCAATGTCAAAGTAACAGGGCTTGTTAGCTGCAGGCAGCGACCGATGACGGCGGCAGGTGTCACATTTTTAACCCTGGAAGATGAAAGTGGTTTCGTCAATGTCGTAGTCTGGCCAAACCTGGGAGAAAAGCTACGCCCTATCGTGCGCCAGGCGATGCTAATCGGTGTGGTGGGCCACGTGCAGAAAAGCGATGGTGTAATTCATCTCATTGCCAGTCACCTGGTGGACCTGAGCCACTGGCTGGGTTCGATGGAGCTCTCATCGCGTAATTTTACTTAGGGCACCTTTGAATAATACAGTGTGCCCGAGGAGGCTCAATGCTTATGGTGTTCTTTAATAACGCAGGCTCTGCACTCTTGTAAATGTCGAGGATATTGTCAAAGTCTTGCCAGTCGAAGAGGCCGGTATCGGTTATAGATCCCCTAAGCAAAAAAACCATGCAGAAACCAGTGCCTGTTTGCCCCCTTCTCCCGGTAAATCCATAAACGACAGCCATTCTGCTCACTGGCGACATAGTAATCACGGCGCACATCTGTGCCGGACCACCAATGGGTTTCGATGCGTTCCGGACCGCTGATGATGCTAATGGCTTTGCGATGATAGAGCCGGCCTCTTCTGATACTGAGTTGCAGTGGTTGCTCCAGCAACCAGAACGGCCGAGGATTCAAGGCTACCGGCCTTGCTACCGCCTGCCTCCTCTTCTTCGGTGTATCAAACTCGAGATAATCAGCTTGTTGGCTGGCATATTCCGGACAATGTTCCGCCACGCTGTTAATGCTCTTAACATGATGCTCCCCGAGCCTGGCTTGCAGCTGTTCTATAAACTGATTGAGATTGCTGTCGTTGGGAAAAATGGGGGCGGAGGCGATTTTCTCCCCTGTCTCGTTTAATTCATTACCCTGCAATGAAAATTGGCTCCGTCCCCATTTTTCCGAAAGGGGACTGCTGTGACTGGCAAAGGCATCGAACTGCGTTACCTCCAGTTTCACTGCCGTTACCGGTGCTGGAATACTTAGATTGCTGAAATGGGTTTCCAGCAACAACATGAGGTGCTTTCTCGAACGGCTGGGCTGACGCAGACCTATGTTGATTTTGGTGCAGCTGCGTTTTTCGTGTTGTAGAGAGAACAACAGCTGGCTGGCGCCAAGATCGCGCCGGCCTAAGAAGTCACAGAGCTGAGCGAAGATCTCATCGGCCACCGGTAGCAAGCGATCCAAGTTTTCCAGCTCATAGGGCAGGTCGTAGCAAGTGAGGAAAGCAGGTGGAGGCAAATAATTCCGGGTAGGCTCCGGAACTTTACCCAGGGCCCGGTTCAATTGATTCAGGAAATCGCTGCCAAATCGCCTGCGTAAACCCGCGGGGGGTAACCGCCAAATATCCCGTAAATGGCGCACGCCCATATTATACAGACGCCGGTTTTGTTCCCGCTTCAACTGTAATACTTCCGTCGATAACCGACCCAGCGCCGAGCGCAGATTGTCCTTCTGATAAACCAGTGCATTATGACCAGACCTGGCCAGTAACAGACTCCCAGTCACCGTAGGGCTGACGGCGTACAGAAAGTGATCGGCCAGGTCCCATTCTGCCAATTGTGCCGTAACCAGCTGGCCCAGCCTGCAGTGAATAACATCGACACCACCAAAATACTTCAGACTGCTGCGGATTTCGCAAATCAGCGCCAGGGGATGAAAACTGATGGTAGAGCTAAGCTCCTGCATCAGGGCGGCCAGTTTGTTCAGGTATTGCCGTTGTTGTGACTGGGCTAGTTCCTCCAGCTGAGGCAGGTAAAGTGCATACCAAAGTGTATGTGAACGCTTACTAACTACATACCCGCTGGTGGCTCTGCCTTTGCTTGTTGCCTTTGCTACTCCTGTTTCACTGCGGAGGGGCAATCTAACGACCCGGGCGCGGTTTTGGCCAGCATCGATCCTCCCAAGTGACGGGGACAGTTGCTTTGTGCGCTCAGGATCTTCCAAGGGTAGGGCACCTCTAAATAATGGCTTATGGTCTCTGGCCTACAGGCAGGGTCAGATTTGCTGATATAGATCGACGTGGGTGGCCAAAGGCCCAAAATTTCCACGGGCTTTAATCACGGTTACTTCAGATCTGCTAAAACGATCTCTCTGTAACTGGGAACCCTTTATATGTATACGCACTGGTGATGGTGAGTGTTTACTATCACGGTGCTTAAAAAGCACTCCCAGGGTATCTCCAGTTGCTGCTGCCAGCTGCAAACGGCGCAGTACCTTGCCAGGCAGCCAATTCTGCCAAGCCAGCACCAGACCACAGTTCTCGGTCTGCAGGGCTTTTTCCATACTCCACAAAGCATCTTTGCAGGAGGTATCCAGTTTCACTACCAGCACCTGCCCGGTATTAATTCCAGCCTGGACCAGAGCAGGGGCGTACAACAGGTAGGGAGGAGAGATCCATAGAATCCATTTGCCCTGTTCAACTATTGAACGCATGAGCGGAATCAGCAATTGCAATTCGCCCATGCCCCAGCAGGAGCTGATGATTTCGACTAGCCCACGATCGGGCCAACCCCGGCCAGGAAGGATATCGTCCAGCTGCGGAAAGCCGGTGCTGCGGCCATGACAACCCTGGTCGGCCATGTCGCAACCACGCCATAAATTGGGGTTGCCGCGCAGCAGCTCGTCGATATGCTGCGTATGTTTGCCGGCTTTGTCGGCAGTGGGCACAGGAGTTCCTGTGGGGGCTCTGATTACGCTCATTTTTAAAATGACTTTTTATATACTGTATATATATACAGTATTATAGAGACGAATCCCCTGAAAGCAACAGCTAATCCGTGAGCAGTGGGAATATGTGAGGTGATTGTGTATGAAAGTTCAGTAATCAGTTGTTTTTTCGGGGAAATTAAAGCTTTTGGTTGAGGAGCCGCTAAGGCATTTGAACGTTAATTCTGCACCGGAGACAAGAATGAGAAAAAAACCGGATATGGTCATGGTAGTAATTACTTTGTTTGTCGTGAGCGTACTGGCCAGCGGTGTTGTTCAGAGTGCATTAATGTAGACCCTGACAAAGTCTCCGCTTCAAGCAAGTGGTTTTAAGATAAAACAGGGAAAGCAGTGAGCCAGGGATAGGCAGTAGCTCAATATTCCGCCCTAGGCAGTATCGGGGCGGTATATTTTTTTGTCGGTAGCTATGGCGTCCAGCCTGACATCCCAGCTCTCCACCGGAAAAGCTTCCTTCACCAACTGGCTTTCATGAGCCAGACCCACCAGTAGCGGCCGGCTGCAGCGGTTAAAAATCTTGAAGCTGAAGGTACGGTCGTAGAAGCCCTTGCCCATGCCCATCCGGAAACATTGCTCATTGAATCCTACCAGTGGCACAAAAACCACGTCGAAGTTAGTTGGAGAAACGATGGTCTCGGGCGACGGCTCGGCGATGCCCCACTGGTTCTCGACCAGCGGTGTGTCGGCATCATAGGCTGCAAAGGAGACAAATTCCGGATTCTCCCTGGACAACACCGGCAGGAAACAAGCCTTACCCTCACTCAGAGCCAGATCGAGCAGTAATTGGGGATCAATCTCGCCATCGATAACCTGGTAGAAGGCGATGCGCTGGGCAACGCGGAAAAAATCCTGGTGGCCAATCAGATCCAGCAAGCTTCTGGCTGCGATATGCCGCTTCTCGGGGGAGAGTTGCTGACGAGATTGTCTGAGTGAAGCGCGTAAAGCTTTACGGTTATCGTCGGTCATGGCCGGGGTTAAACAGACAAAGGAAAAGGGTTGAGCTCCCCGGAACACCGCTACCAAATTTGCCCTGAACCCAAAGGTTCAGGTGGTGGCTCCCGCGATGTATAAGGCTTTCCGGCTAGCGGACGTGCACAACAACATCTGTCGAGTTGCCTCCGGTGATAAAGATATCGGCTCAAGAACATTTTTGATTGGCAAATGTTCTAGGGAACTTCGAGACAATTATATATCGAGTGGTGGTGCTAGGATAGTAGGGCGAAGAGAGATCGATTCCGGTGCTTTGGGGTCGGGAGCGTCTGGCAGCTTGTTGAAATATACTCTGGGATGCCGCTGGGGCTGTAAAAACAGGGTCAAAATTCTCATTTATTATGCATAAACTCCACCTTTTCGCGTGTTTTTACCTTGCATAGGCTCCCTAGAGCTCCAGCTGGCGGCTGCTGGCTATAGCCATATCGATCTTGTCTTCGAGGCCCTTCACCTGCTGCGCCGTGCTATGCCGGGTGTCGTTAATCATGCGGTTCTTGCGCAACATATCGTGGGTGATATTGAGTGCGGCCATTACTGCAATCTTTTCGGTGCCATGAATATTGCCCCGGCCCTTGATTTTACGCATATTCTCATCGAGGTATTGCACCGATTTAATCAATGCCTCCTGGTCGGCAGGAGGGCAATTGACTTGATATTCCTTGTCCAGGATCTTCACCTGCATTGCAGTACTTTGTTCATTCATGTTGTAACACCCAAGTTCCAGTTCGGAAAACCTTTGATCTAATTATGCTATGGCTCTGGTCTGAAAGAGAAGCCATAGACCAGGGCGGCTGCCTAAGATTGGTCCATCGCTCGTAATCGGAGCAAGATGGATTCAAGTTTTGATTTGGCTTCTTTGTTCTTTTTGATCAATTGCTTGCGTTCAGACTGCCAGGAAATTTCCGTGGCCTTCAGCAGTTGATTGTCGCGTTTCATTTCTGCGCATATATCGATGAGATCATCGACTTTATCGGCCAGAGACTGGAATTTATCTTCGCTCATAATTGCTGTTTCTTCGCGTTATTCGCGTTGCACTAATTTATTATTTGGCTAATTATTTATCAACAGCCGCAATGCGCTATTGCTATTAGCTTAGGATTTACATTAACAATGCGGTAACTATAGAGCGGTGACGGAAACGGGTCAATAATGGAATGCGGAAAAATTGGGACTTGGCTCCTCAATGAGACCCCGATATGCTTGAATATAACAGGACACAATCGAGGATTCCATGGGCAGTAAATATCGAGAAATAAAGCTTCGCCGCAAGAAATTGATGGCGCAAATGGAGCCAAATAGCATCGCCTTGCTGGCAGCCGCACCGCCCCGCGTTCGCAATAGTGACGCAGAATATCTATATCGACAGAACAGCGATTTCCATTATCTCACCGGTTTCACCGAGGAGAAGGCCCTGCTGGCTCTCATTCCTGGACGCAAGCAGGGAGAGGTGGTGCTGTTCTGTCAGCAGAAAGACAAGGCGAAAGAGCTTTGGCATGGCACCCTGATGGGACCCGATGTGGCGCGCAAGGAACTGGAAATCGATGACGCATTTCCCGTCGATGATATGGACGACATATTGCCGGGACTCATCGAAGGGCGTGATCGAGTCTACTATTCAATGGGAAAGGACGATCGCTTCGACAACCAGGTTATGAATTGGCTAAAGGTGATTCGCAGCAAGGCCAAAATCGGTGCGCATCCGCCGGGCGAATTTTTAATGCTGGATCACTTGCTACATGAATTGCGATTGATAAAGAGCACAAACGAAATCAAATTAATGCAGCAGGCCGCAAAAATTTCTGCCGAGGGTCACAAGCGTGCTATGGCATATTGCCGGCCTGGAATCAGGGAATACGAGCTTGAAGCGGAATTGCTGCATGCCTTTACGCGCAACGGTAGTCGAGCTCCCGCCTATACATCTATTGTCGCTACTGGCGACAATGCCTGTATTTTGCACTACATAGAGAATGACTCTGAAGTCAAAGCAGGCGATCTTGTATTGATCGATGCCGGTTGTGAGTACGGACACTATGCGTCAGACATAACACGTACATTCCCGGCCAACGGCAAGTTCTCCCCCGAACAGAAAGCCATATACAACATCGTGTTAAAAGCGCAGCTCGCCGCCATCGAAGCAATCCGGCCCGGTGTACCCTGGGATGAACCCCATAATATTTCGGTGAAAATCATTACCCAGGGCCTGGTAAGGCTCGGCATAATGAACGGTCGACCGAGCCAGTTGATCAAAAGCGAAGCGTATAAAGACTTTTACATGCACCGGATAGGCCACTGGATCGGTATGGATGTTCACGACGTTGGCGACTACAAAATTGATGATGACTGGCGACTGCTGGAGCCCGGCATGGTGACGACAGTTGAGCCTGGCATTTATATCTCTCCCAGTAACAAAAAAGTGCCAAAGAAATGGCGAGGTATTGGTGTGCGCATTGAAGATGACGTGCTGATTACCAGAAACGGCAATAAAGTTCTCAGTGCCGGCATTCCGAAAACTATCCAGGAAATTGAGTCATTCATGGCACAGACCGTGCATTAGGGTACCTCTTATCAAATATGCGGATTCAACTACCTAACAAATATTACGACGTGGTGGTCGTTGGCGGCGGCATGGTGGGTGCCAGCTTTGCCTGTGCGTTGCGCCGTGAATTGAATAAGGCGACGGACAAGCATAGAAAGAAAAACAAGCCCAACGACGAGCGCAAGAAAGACAGCGCGGAGATTTCCATATTGGTAGTAGAAGCCGTCGACCAGGCGAACTCCCCAGGCCAGGCAAGCATCACTCAGCCTAGTTTCGATGCCAGGTCCACTGCCCTGTCCTATGGCTCGAGTCAGATTCTGGAGGCTATGGGCCTGTGGCAACAATTAAGCGACACGACGTGCCCAATCAAGGAAATTCATGTGTCTGATCGGGGGCGGATTGGTACAACCCGACTGCATCATGAAGATCATCAAGTCGACGCCCTGGGATACGTTGTCGAGAACAGGGAGCTTGGTGTCGTTCTCAACACTGTCATGGAGTCAGCCACTTCCATTCATCTTTTCTGTCCCGCTTCTATCTCTGCAATCAAAGCAACTGCGGCTGGAATGGATCTGGTCGTGAAAAGCGATTCCCTGGAGCACTCGATATCTACATCGCTTGTAGTGCTGGCTGATGGGGGCAGGTCTCCCATTTGTGAACAACTGAGTATAGAACAACAGGTACAGGACTACGAGCAGCACGCCCTGATCGCAAACATTGGCTTTGAGAAGATGCACAGGAATATCGCGTTCGAACGCTTTACCGATACCGGGCCGTTAGCCATATTACCTTTGAAATCACTGGGGAAGCAGAATAGAGCTTCGCTGGTGTGGACGCTAACTGCGCAGCAATCGGCGGAATATATGGCAATGGCTGAAGAAGAACTGCTGGAAATATTGCAGGAGCGCTTCGGCAATAGACTCGGTAAATTGCTACATATTGGAGAAAAATTCTGTTATCCGCTGCGCCTGTCGGTGGCCCGCGAACAGTTGCGGCCTGGACTGGTGCTGTTAGGAAATGTCGCACATACGCTACATCCGGTAGCGGGTCAGGGTTTGAACCTGGCGCTTCGGGATGTCGCTGCTCTTGCATCGACGCTACGTGGGGCGGTAGCAGATGGTGCGGATCTTGGCTCGATGGATGTATTGCAGCAATACATTTGCAAGCAAGAGTTTGATCAAAAGCGGACGATAATGTTCACCGATAATATTACCCGATTGTTTTCGAGTAATAGCCAGGGAAAAATACTGGCAAGAAAGTTCGGTTTGATTACGATCGATTTGATGCCTTCGATCAAACAGGGATTTGCAGAACAGGCGATGGGATTGTCAATAAATGGTTGAACCCTGGCTCACTTCACGGCGTCGCGAATAGATTCGATACGCTTTCGATTTGCGCCGAGATCGCTGTAACCGAGTCTGGATGCTGAGCGTGCATGGGTTAGTCCGCTGGCCCGGTCATGAAGAAACTCTACATCGTCAACGAAACCCATGATGCGGCTAGTAAACTCGGCATAGAGGTAGTCAGCGCTGGCGCTAACAATGTTCGCCGCCGGCAGTTGCAGCAGAACTCCCTCGATTTGCTCGAGACTGGCAGCGATCGGATCTATGGCATGCTCGGCGTCTCTGGCAAAACTGGAAACGCAATTGGGAGATTCGGGACAGGGAGTCAACCTACCATTGTGGACGCCAATATTTTGCGGCGGTTCACCGGCACAGGCGGCGAGGAATGGAATGATGGAGAGCAGTGACTTTTTCATAAACGTATCTCAAATTGCTTGCTAGTAATTGCAAGGGTCTTGTAGTAGCACACACCCGGTTCAGGCGACGACTGTCATTCCTAGCCATTCGGCAATGAGTGCCGGTTTTTCTTCGCCGTCGATGTCGATGGTGACATTGTGCTTCATCAAATAATGATTTGGCTTCTTCTCTTCGGCACTGATCAGCTCAAACCTGGCCCGAATTTTATTGCCGACTTTGACAGGATTGATAAATCTGACTTTATCCAGGCCGTAATTGATGCCCATGACTGCATTCTCCAGTTTAATGCCCCCATTCATGGATCTGAACATGCTCATCAGGGAAAGTGTAAGAAACCCATGAGCGATGGTTGTACCAAATGGCGTTTGCGCCGCACGTTCCGGATCGACGTGAATGTACTGGTGATCCCCAGTGGCGTCGGCAAATTTATTAATGCGTTCCTGGTCAATTTCAAGCCATTCGGTGATGCCCACTTCCTGACCAATATAATTTTCTAATTGGTCAACACTAATCACATTCGTCATTTTTCGCTCCTCTTCGAGCCGCTACTCAAAACCCATGTCATCGTGGCTTACCAATTTACAATCGGCGTGAAACGATAGACGCATTCTGCGCAGCAGTTTAACAGTTGTTGCAATCAAGAAGTAGCGTTGCCGTTAGGGAATAACCGGAGATGCATTTATAATCGCAGGGCGCACAGAGACACCGGATAATTGATCAGAGGCGCCCAAGCTATGAAAGCAGCAGACTCTACCGATTTCGATGCCATCATCGTGGGTGGTGGAATGGTGGGCGCAAGCCTCGCCGGTTTATTGGAAAACACACCGTTGCGTCTGGCCCTGGTAGATCAGACCGCGTTCGATGTTGACGCCGTCCCCTGTTTCCAGCAGCCCTCGGTGGCAGACGGGGTCAGTGCAGACCAACCAGGCTTCGATCCCCGCGTCAGTGCCATTACCGCCGCCTCGAAAAATCTGTTTGCCAGGATGGGCATCTGGAATGAGATCGAGCGCGCCCGTTGCTGTACCTATCAGGACATGGAGGTGTGGGATGCCGATGGCACCGGATCGATTCACTTCTCGGCCGCGGACATCAAGCAGGCAGAGTTAGGCTCGATTGTTGAAAATTCCCTGGTTTCCGCGGCACTCTACAATAAACTTGCGAAATCGCCCAACCTTGAAATTCTGGCGCCGCTCGCCGTCGACTCCCTGGACTTTCTCGAGCAGGAGGGCGAGCCGATAGTGCAGTTGCAGATGGACAGGGGCCGACCGTTGCGGGCAAAACTTATCATCGCCGCCGATGGCGCCAATTCGAAAATCCGGCAATTGGCAAACTTTGTAACCAGGGAGTGGGATTATAATCATCATGCCCTCGTTACCACCGTTAGAACTGCTTCGGCGCATCGACACAAGGCCTTGCAGCGGTTCATCGACACCGGTCCGCTGGCATTTCTGCCTCTCAATACAGGATTGGATAGCGATGCCCAGCGCTACTGTTCAATCGTCTGGTCCATGGTGCCGGACCAAGCCCAGGAAGTAATGTCTCTGTCCGAGAATGAATTCAGAGCGCATTTAGCTGCTGCAATAGAGCATAGACTGGGAGAGATTGAATGGAGCGCGCCGCGCTTCAGTTTCCCTTTGAGGCAGAGGCACGCAATCGATTATGTACAGCGGAATATTGTATTGTTGGGGGACGCCGCTCACTCCATTCATCCACTGGCGGGGCAGGGAGTTAATCTTGGGTTGCTGGACGCGGCGGCATTGGCGGAGGAATTGTCGAGGGGACTTCAGGTCGGTAGAAAACTCGCAGATCCTATTGTATTGCAGCGCTATCAACGCAGACGCATAGGACATAACCTCGGCATGATGTGGCTAATGGAAGGATTCAAGCACTTGTTCGCGGAGCAGGCGCTGCCGGTCAGGTGGTTGAGAAATTCTGGCATGACCGCCATAGACAATATACCGGCAATAAAAAATCTGCTGGCACGGCGCGCGATGGGGATGGATTGGTTTTAGACTACATTCAACACCCCGGGCTGACAGAATTTGGTCTTTCCCATCCTAACCACCGTCTTGTGTGAAAAATGCATCGCGAGTCGATGCACGGCAACGAAGTCTGCCCAGACTTTGATCAGAGTCGTCAATCTCAAACTCCTGTTGCGAATTTGGACCCGTCCGTCTAAATCCTAGTTTCATTGCATCGGGACTGAGTTGGCTCATTAGGAGTAGGGCACCTCTGAATCATAGAGTGATTCTCAGTGTAATAGGCGATATGAACCAGCTAAAGTTAACGGTGTACATATTGAATAAAGAACCAATGAAGATCAAAAACCTTTTATATAATAATTTCTTATGAAGTTTTCTTAAGGTCAGTCGATACTATGCTTGTGCGAATTTTTACCTCCTTTGTGGAGGGGGTTGTCGATGATTCAGGAGTGCTCGTTCCCTATGTCCAAGGAGTCAAAATTCCCATTCGATCTGGACCTCAGTACTCTGGATACAAGCAGCATTACCAATATACTGAATGATATTGAGTGGCACCTGCCGCTAATGGAAAACGAGGGTGATCTCTCGCAGCTGTTGCAAGTAAAAAAATTCTTCGAGAAAGAACTACAAATCGATCGTCGTTTGCACTGATTTCAACTCTGCCAAAATCCCTCGCTGCTTCATCTACGCAGCGCATTCAACTCGACGAATAACTGTGTACACCCCGTGTGGCTTGGTTTATGCTCCTCACCCCCTGACTTGAAACCGGGCCCCCTATCCTGAAACCGGGGTCCTGTTTAACTAAACAGGCAATGTGCAATTAACAGAAAACCATGAAACCTCACGATGAAAAGGGTTATGACTATGAAATTTGCCTTATCCTTACTTACAGTTTTTTGCTTAGCGTGTAGTACTGCCTCGGCGCTAGACACCGCCGCTTTAGAAACAGCCATGGCGAATCCGGATCGACCGGCGGCGGATAAAGAAAGGGATGCCAGCCGGCAGGCCCCTGCCGTGTTGGATTTTATGGGTCTGGAGGCAGGCATGACGGTACTGGACGTCAATGCCTCTACCGGCTGGTATACCGAAGTCTTGTCATACGCCGTAGGCTCTGAAGGCAAGGTATATATGCAGAATCGACCCGGCGGTAACAACGCCGACGCTGCGGCAGCAAAAGCTGCAAGACTCTCCAATGTTGAGCAAGTGGGAGCAATTTCGGACATCGGGGCAAATTCGGTTGACTTCGCGATTAGTGGCCTGAATCTCCACGATTTCCACAATAACAATCCCCAGGTGGCCCAGGGTCTTCTCGGTCAGGTCATGACTGTGCTCAAATCCGGTGGCATCCTCGGTATCATCGACCACGAAGGCAGTCCCGGCGCCGACAACGCTGCCCTGCATAGAATTGCATTCGATGAGGCGGTAAAGGCATTATTGCAGGCCGGCTTCGTCCTGGTCGGGGCCAGCGATATCCTGGACAACGCGGCAGACGACCACACGCTGGGGCCATTCAATCCCGGTCTGGGCAGAAATACCGACCGCATCGTCTTAAAACTTCTCAAGCTCTAGGGCACCTCTGACTCTAGGGCACCTCTGAATAATACAGTAATGTCTCAGCGGGTCCTGGCGCAACAGGAGTTCACAGATCGGGATACGAAAACAGGGGCTCGGTTCTACCGAAGCCCCTGTTTTTTGGGTGGTCTAGCCCAGACAGATATAATCACTCTAGGAATCTCCCGAGAACAGCTTGGACACGCAGACATCATCTAATCCGGTAAGTAAGTTCATATCGGTGTTCCGATATAGTAGCGTCGCTATCGGCATCGTCTGGGATACCAGTGCCGCGCTGACAGTGGTCATGGCTGCAACGACCCTGGTGTCCGGTATCCTGCCCGCAGCGATAGCCTCGGTCGGCGGCCTGTTCGTCGATGCGGTCGCCTCTGCGTTTCAGGAAACCGGCGCCAGCGCACAGCAGCTGCGCAGCGAAGCGCTTTATTACGTTTTTTTGGAAGCGGGCCTGGTCGTGCTTATAACTGCTGCACAGAGAATTAACACAGTCTGCCAATCTATTTTAAGAGTGCTTCTTGGTAACAAGATCAATGTCATGATCCTGGAAAAGGCCTTAACCCTCGAACTCGCCCATTTTGAAGATTCGGAGTTTTACGACAAACTGGTGCGAGCCAGACGGGAAGCTTCCAGCAGACCGCTGAGTTTGGTAATAAAAACATTCGATCTATTCCGGGACAACATCCTGCTCGTAACAATCGGTATCTGGTTATATCAATTTTCTCCCTATGCGGTACTGCTTCTGGGGCTGGCCGGGGTACCGGCTTTTCTGGCTGAGGCAAAATTTTCTGGCGAGGCTTTTCGAATTCATCGGCGTCGATCGGCTGAGCGTCGCATGCAAATTTACCTGGAAATGGTGCTAACCCGTGAAGACGGAGTGAAAGAAATCAAACTTCTGCAATTGGGTAAATTGTTTGTGCAGCGCTATGTCGACATATTTAAGAACATCTACAAGGAAGATAAGAGTCTGGTACTCAGGCGAGGATTCTGGGGCTATGTGCTCGGGCTATTGGCGAGTGCGGCTTTCTACTTCGCCTACGGCTGGGTAGGATTCGCTGCCATCGCAGGAACCATCACCATCGGCCAGATGACCATGTATATAGCCCAGTTTCGGTTGGGCCAGAACGCAGTTACCAGCAGCCTCACTGCTGTCAATGGGATGTATGAAGACAACTTGTATCTATCCAATCTGAGTGAATATCTTGCACACAAGGTGCCCGAGCAAACGGGCAGCAAGACCAGGGGACCGGACCCGGCGGATGGCATTCGGTTTGAAAATGTTAGTTTCCATTACCCCGGTAGCGAAAACCCGGCTTTACATAATATAACTCTTCATATTCATTCCGGTGAGAGCCTGGCCATAGTCGGGGAGAACGGCAGCGGTAAAACCACACTGATAAAATTACTCACTCGGCTCTATGTCCCTACCGGGGGAAATATTTTCCTGGAGGGCCTGGAGTTAAGCGCCTGGGATATCGACACCCTGCGGCAGAAGATTGGCGTGATATTTCAGGATTTCTCTCGATATCAATTGATCGTCGGAGAAAATATTGGTATCGGCGATGTTAAAAATATTCATCATGACGAATACGTTGCAGAAGCCGCCAGGAAAGGAATGGCGGATGTCTTTGTTAAAGATCTTCCTGCCGCTTACAAAACCCAGCTCGGCACCTGGTTTAAAGATGGCAAGGAACTGTCCGGCGGCCAGTGGCAAAAAATAGCCCTGTCTCGTGCCTTTATGCGCAGCCAGGCCGACATCCTGATACTCGACGAACCGACGGCAGCGATCGACGCGAAAGCGGAAGCAGAAATCTTCGAACACTTCCGGGAACTCACTGCTAACAAAATTTCTATTATTATTTCGCATCGCTTCTCGACAGTGCGCCGGGCCGACTATATTATCGTGCTGGATCAGGCTGAGATATTGGAACGAGGCACCCATAAGGAACTCCTGCACTTAGATGGGCAGTACGCCACACTGTTCAAGCTGCAGGCAAAGGGCTATCAGTAGCCATGGCCAATCCGCTGCTGTATTTTCTCGTCGGCGCGATCGCCTGCTTCCTTGGCGCCCTGCCCTTTGGCCCTATTAATCTGACAGTTGTGAAAACCACCGTCGACTACGATCGGTGGCGAGGGTATGAGGTAGCGCTGGCGGCATCACTGGTTGAGATTCTGGAAGCACTGGTGGCGATCATTTTCGGCCTGGTGATCAGCACCTTCTTGCAGACTAATGTAATATTCTCCGGTGTAATCGCACTGGCCTTTATTGCTCTGGCAATATTTGTCTTCAGCCGAAAATCCAGGCCAGTATTACAGGGTCAGGGAACCGAGCCGCGTTCATTCTTCGCTCAGGGTTTGCTGATAGCTGCCCTGAATCCCCAGGCAATACCATTCTGGATTTTTGCCCTGTCTGCAATAAGCCAATACTTTGTCTTCGAGTATGTTGGTATTTATTTGCTGAGTTTTCTGGCGGGTGTTTTTGTCGGCAAACTGCTGGCGCTGACCAGTTTCGTCATCGTCAGCGAATATCTGAGGACACATTTGCAGGCAAGCGCCCAATTAGTTAACCGCATGTTGGCTGCCGTACTTTTGATTATCGGCATCAGTCAGGGCTGGAATACAGTGTCGGTACTATCGCAGTGATTGTCAGAAGATGACCTTGCTGCTTGTCAGGATACCTGCATCCTTCCCACATTGAACAGGATCACCGATACCTGCCCATTCGCACCTTGCCACCTGCTTCGTCTAGTCTATACATCGGGATTCAATTTGGCTAAGGTGTGCTGTTATATCAGAGCCATAGCCATGAACCAAGCTTCAGACCCATCCGGGGACGAGTCCCCGGAGACGGAAAAGGCAGCAGAACTGCTATCGCAACAGCAGGCGATCTTGAGAAAAATCGGCAGGGCGCGAATACGCCTGCTGGTTTGCTGCTGGACATTGCCAGTCTACATAATCGGAATCTGGATCCTGCTGGGCAATGGACGCACCATAGACACTTTCATGTTCATCTACATGGGCCTGTTTGCAGGATTCGCGCTCGATATGTCCCTGCGTCGTTGTCCCCGGTGTCATCAGCAGTTTTTCGTCAAGTCCATCTTGCTGAATCTGATTACCCATCGATGCGTACACTGTAGTAGTGCCATCTCAGCGGAATATCAAGGCAATGCCCCGGTAGATCAGGACGAACAGAACTAGCAACGCTCTAGCAAATAGTTTTTCAACAGTCTGCTAGGCTTTGCTGCGCAGCAAGCGCCATAGCTCGAGAATATTTAGCGGCTGGCCGCTGCGCAGAACGAATTGGATTCGGGAATTTTCGTTTGCATCCTCTTCGGAGGTGACCCTACTTTTTTAGATCTATTTCAGTCTATAAGGAACTGGCTTATACGATCGGCCACCAGGCGACCTTCGTCGATGGCATTAACAACCAGGGACTGACCGCGGCGGCAGTCACCGGCGGCGAACACCCCGGCTCTGGATGTCTGAAATTCATCGTAGCTGGCCTTGTAATTGGAGCGCCCGTCCAGTTCCAGGTCCAGTTGCGTGCTCACATAGTGCTCCGGACCAAGAAATCCCATGGAAAGCAGAATCAGGTCGGCTTCCCAGAACTCAATAGTGCCAGGTATCTCTTTAAAGTTCTCATCCACTTCCACGGTATTTATGCCTAGCAACTTACCCTCATCATCGCAAACAAACTCCTTGCCGGAGATTGAGTAGACCCGAGGGTCCTTGCCAAAGTGCTGGGCCGCTTCTTCATGCCCATAGTCCACTCGATGAATAATGGGCCACAGCGGCCAGGGATTATCGTCGGCGCGGTCAAGCGGGGGCTTCGGCATAATCTCAAAATTTACCAGAGATTTGCATCCGTGACGCATGGATGTGCCAATACAGTCGGTGCCTGTGTCACCACCGCCAATAACGATGACGTTTTTGTCTTTGGCGCTGATATAAGCGCCATCTTCCAAATTTGAATCCAGCAAACTCCTGGTGTTCTTGAGCAAAAACTCCATTGCAAAGTGAATGCCGGCACTATTTCTATTGGGAATTGGCAAATCGCGAGGTGTGGTCGCACCGGTTGCCAATAGCAGCGCATCGTTGTCACCTAATAATTGATCGACGGCAATTGTGTTCTCTCCCGCACCACCAATATCGGCATTCACGACGAAGCTTACGCCTTCTTCAGCCAATAAATCGACGCGACGATCGACAATGTCTTTGCCCAGTTTCATATTGGGAATGCCATACATCAACAGGCCCCCGATGCGATCATCACGTTCATAAACCGTAACCTCATGACCCGCATGGTTTAGCTGTGCAGCGGCTGCCAGACCCGCAGGGCCGGAACCTACGATTGCGATTTTCTTGCCACTGCGTGTTACGGGAGGATTGGCAACAACCCAGCCCTCATCGAATCCTTTGTCAATAATCGCACATTCAATATTTTTGATGGTGACGGCAGGCTCGTTCACTCCCAGCACACAAGCACCCTCGCAAGGTGCGGGACATACACGACCGGTGAACTCTGGAAAGTTATTGGTTTTATGCAGGCGCTCCAACGCCTGCTTCCAGCGGCCCTGATACACCATGTCATTCCACTCGGGGATCAGATTGTAAACCGGGCAACCTTCATCGGATTGACAGAATGGCACGCCACAGTCCATGCACCGGGCTCCCTGTGTTGCCAGGCGCTGATCGTTGTGTTTGGTGTAAATTTCCTCGAAATCGATCACCCTTTCCATCGCGTCACGATAAGGCTCTGTTTCCCGATCGAATTCCTTAAATCCTGTCAGCTTTCCCATTGACTATGTCCAAATTTGATCGAGTTTCATTTGCTGGCATTTTCATTCTATTTTGCAAACCGGGTTCAGGCGGCCGTCGCTGCGGCTTGTTCATTGAGAACCCGTTTGTAGTCGACAGGCATCACTTTGACGAACTGACTTAGTGAGTGTTCCCAGTTATTCAGAATTGCCCTGGCAACAGGGGAGTCGGTATGTTGATAGTGCTTGGAAATTAGCGACTTGAGCTCAAGAATATCTTCAGCCGAACTCACTTTTTCCAACTCGAATGTTTCCATGTTGCATCGCCGTTGGAATTGGCCGCTGGTATTCCATACATAGGCGATGCCACCGGACATGCCGGCGCCAAAGTTTCTGCCGGTACGACCAAGTACAACCACCCGACCACCAGTCATATATTCGCAGCCATGGTCGCCTATGCCTTCGACGACGGCTCTGGCGCCGCTGTTGCGAACGGCGAAGCGCTCGGCGACAATACCGCGAATATAGGCTTCGCCACCGGTGGCTCCATAGAGGATAACGTTGCCGGCGATCACGTTTTCTTCGGCCCTAAAAGTGCTCTCTTTAGGTGGATAAATAATTATCTTGCCACCGGAGAGCCCCTTGCCCACGTAGTCGTTAGCATCGCCTTCAATGGTGAGGGTAATGCCCTTGGCCAACCAGGCACCCAGGCTTTGGCCGGCGGAGCCACGCAGTTTAATATTGATGGTGTCATCTGGAAGCATGTCTTCTTTCCAGCGCTTGGCCAGTTCATTGGAGAGCATGGTGCCCACCACGCGGTTGGTATTGATTATCTCATGCTCGATGGTTACTTTTTCTCCGGTTTCCAGAGCCTTGCTCGCCAGGCGTATCAACTCATTATCGAGAGCCTTGTCTAGACCGTGATCCTGATCCATAGTTTTATAAAATTGGGTGCCCTCAAAAATCACTTTTGCCGGTTCCAGGATAGCGCTGAGATCCAGGCCGCTTGCTTTCCAGTGTTCAATAGCGTCATTGGAGTCCAGCAAATCAACCCGGCCAATCATTTCATTGACGCTACGCAGTCCAAGTTCAGCCATAATGCCGCGCATCTCTTCTGCGACCATAAACAGGTAGTTCACTACGTGTTCTGGCTTGCCCCTGAATTTCTTACGCAATTCCGGATCCTGCGTGGCAATACCAACGGGGCAGGTATTCAGATGGCACTTACGCATCATGATGCAACCGAGGGTGATTAGTGGTGCGGTAGCAAAGCCGTACTCTTCAGCGCCCAGTAATGCCGCTATTGCAATATCTCGTCCGGTCTTCAGCTGGCCATCGGTTTGCAGGGTAACCCGAGAGCGCAAATTATTCATAACCAGTGTTTGATGGGTTTCGGCTACGCCCAGTTCCCAGGGCAAGCCGGCGTGTCTGATAGACGTCAGAGGTGATGCACCGGTACCGCCATCGTGCCCGGCTATGACCAGGTGATCGGTTTTTGCCTTGGTAACTCCGGCAGCTATAGTGCCGACACCGATTTCAGACACCAGCTTCACACTGATACGGGCTGCGGGATTCGCATTCTTAAGATCGTGGATAAGCTGTGCGATATCCTCGATCGAATAGATATCGTGGTGGGGTGGAGGACTGATCAGGCCAACACCAGGGGTTGAGTAGCGTATACGAGCGATATAGTCATCCACCTTTCGACCGGGTAGCTCGCCGCCTTCGCCGGGCTTGGCTCCCTGGGCAATTTTGATCTGCAGTTCGTCAGCATTGGTGAGGTACCAGGCGGTCACACCGAAGCGTCCAGAGGCGACTTGCTTGATAGCAGAACGTTTCGAATCACCGTTAGCTAGTGACTTAAAGCGGGCAGAATCTTCACCGCCTTCCCCGGTGTTGGATTTTCCGCCGATCCGGTTCATGGCCACAGCCAGGGTTTCGTGACTCTCCGCGGAAATTGAGCCAAAGCTCATGGCGCCGGTGGCGAAGCGTTTCACGATTTCGCTGGCAGGCTCCACATCTTTTAAATCAATTGCCGCATTTACATCGGTCTTAAATCTCATCAAGCCACGGAAGGTAGCGCGGCGGGTGCTGTCTTCATTGGCGGATTCAGCGAAGGCTGCATAGGCCTCAGCACTATTAGTTCTGGCGGTTACCTGCAACTTCGAAATCGTACTTGGATTCCACATATGGGTCTCACCACCACTGCGCCATTGGAAATCGCCGGGATTTGTCAGCGCCAGTATCCTGTCGCTCTCCCTGGCCGGAAAACCGACGCTGTGGCGCCTGCGTGATTCCTCAATCAATACCTCGAAGCTCACGCCCTGAACCCGGCTTGCTGTGCCGACAAAACACCGATCGATGATTTCGCTGGCAAGGCCGACGGCTTCAAATATTTGCGCACCCTTGTATGACTGCAGAGTAGAGATACCCATCTTCGCCATCACTTTCAGCATACCTTTGGCGATTCCCTTCTTGTAAGCAGCCACCAAGGAATCTTCATCGGTATATTTTTTGCCTAACAATCCTTCTTTGTTAACATGCCACAGGGCCTCGAAAGCGAGGTAGGGATTAATGGCATCGGCACCGTAGCCTGCTAGTAAACAATGATGATGCACTTCACGAGCTTCACCAGTCTCGAGCACAATACCAATTTGAGTCCTCTTATAGGCGCCAATCAGGTGATGGTGGACCGCGCCGCAAGCAATCATGGCGCTCAGGGGAATTCGCGACTGAGAAATTTTTCGGTCGCTGAGAATTATAAAGGAGAAGCCAGCTTCGAGAGCCTCGGAGGCTTCGATACAGATTCGATCGAGGGCTGATTGAAATCCCTGGTTTTCTGCCACCTCATAAGTGATGTCAATAAGCTGGGAGCGCATGCCCTGGTAGTTCATCTGTTTAATATCGGTAAGTTGCTGATTGGAGAGTATTGGATGCTCGAGACTCAAACGATGAACTTGCTCGGCAGTCGACTCGAGCAAATTGCCCTCCGGACCGATAAAGCATTCCAGGGACATCACCACTTCTTCTCGAATGGAGTCGATAGCCGGATTAGTGACTTGGGCAAACAACTGTTTAAAATAGTCATAGATCATTCTTGGCTTGTCAGACAGACAAGCCAGCGAGGAATCACAGCCCATCGAACCCAACGGATCCCGTGCTTCGGTCACCAGAGGAATTAGCATGAAATTCAGGGTTTCTGTGGTGTAACCGAAAGCCTGCATGCGCCGCAAAAGGTTTTCGCTCTCGAGCGAACAGGCAGGGCTACCACTGGCGATATCGGCAAGCGTTACTTTTTGCGCGGCTAGCCATTCACCATAAGGCCGTTTGGCGCTAATAATTTGTTTTACTTCCTCGTCTGGAATCAGACGGCCTGCTTCAAAATCCAGCAAAAACATCTTGCCCGGTTCTAATCGGCCCTTGAGTTTCACGTTGGCCGGATCTACATCTAACACACCGACTTCCGAAGCCATAATCACCTTGTCATCGTGGGTCAGATAATAACGACTTGGACGTAGCCCGTTCCTGTCCAACACCGCACCGATATACTGACCATCGGAAAAAACAATAGAGGCAGGTCCATCCCAGGGTTCCATCAGGGCCGAGTGATACTCATAAAATGCCTTCTTGCCAGCTGCCATGTTTTCATCAGATTGCCAGGCTTCCGGAATCATCATCATGACGGCTTCAGCCAATGAGCGACCAGAGAGCAGCAGAAATTCGAGAACGGCATCGAAGCTTCCAGAATCAGAAAAGTCATTCTCTATAATCGGAAAGATGGAAGAGAGCTTGTCGCCGAAGACATCAGTTTGAATCTTGCCTTCCCGGGCGAACATGGAATTCATGTTGCCGCGCAGCGTATTAATTTCACCGTTATGGCACATGAACCGATTTGGCTGCGCTCGATCCCAGGACGGGAAGGTATTGGTACTGAAACGGGAATGCACCATCACCATGTGAGTCTCGAAATCCGGGTTGGTCAAATCTTTGTAAAAAGGAAACAATTGACCGGGTGTGAGCATGCCTTTATAGACAATGACCTTGCTGGATAGGCTGCAGACATAGAGTTGCTTTGCCTCGGTCAATGATCCGTCGTTGCGGAGCTGGCGGGTAAAGCGTTTACGGATGATGTAGAGAGCACGTTCGAAACTTTCCTGGGATATGCCATCTGCTGCAGCAATAAAGAGCTGTTCGATTCGTGGTTGCGCCATTCTCGCCGCAGGTCCGACATCGGCGGCATCGGCGTCGACTGGCACTTCACGCCAGCCCACCAATACTTGATTCTCTTCGGCGACGATGGCGTCGATGACTGCACGGCACCTGGCTCGCTCTGCCTCCAATTGGGGGAGAAATATATTGCCGACGGCGTATCCCCCGGCGGCGGGGAGCTCGGCATCGAGGTCCAGTTTTGCAATCTTTTGGAAGAAACTGTGGGGCAAGGCCACCAGTATGCCGGCGCCGTCACCGGTGTTGGCTTCGAATCCACAGCCGCCACGGTGGCCCATGCGGGAATTAATATGATGGGCATCCAGCATGATCTGGTGACTGGGCTGCCCCTTAATATTGGCGACTAAACCGACACCACAGGAATCCTTTTCCATGGCTGGATCGTACAACCCGGTTTTCTCAGGGTAGCCAAATTTCAAGGGTAGGTGTCCGCTGTCACTCATAGAGGTTTCGTCTCTCATCGTTCTATTTTGATTCGCCCTGCGCTTTTCTATTACCGTTACTCCACCACCCGATGATGGCTCTGCTGCTCGGGATGAAAAACGACTCTGGTGTTGTATCCTGAGAGGGCTTGACGATTCATTCAGTCCCCCTCATTTTAATCAGGGACCACGGAGAGGGCCGCAAACAATAACATCGCGTCAGAAAAAGTCAAGAAAGACGCGGCTCTCAGGGAACTTGCCGCTTGAGTAACTGGCTGATTTCGCAGTAGTTATAAGCGACGAGCCAGAACTACAAAATGGCAATATATTGTCATAGCCACCTGGACATATGAATTAGCCAATAGCCCTCAGGCTGGCCTGAATCGTCTACCCGCTATGGCTGAGGTTCAAAAAACGGCGTCTGAAAACACAGGTTTGCGTGTTGGCAGCTCCCCAGCTTGTACCCGTTCACCGTTGCTAAGCTTCTCCGAATAATACCCTAAGTCTCAGGCGCAATGAGGACAGAATTTTGCAGCCTGGCAAGGCCTCCAGCAACAGTGCAATTCGAGTTCAATTTCACGGCATAATTGGCGCCGTTTGGAGTCCACTATTGCCCGTCCCCGGATCATCGGATGCCACGCCATGCCTGCGCTGGAGTAGCTTGCTAAAAACCATTAGGTGATTTACTCTACTCGGTCTTGCTTGACTATAATAAGAGTGCTTCAACCGCAGTCTATTCTCAATGCTGAAAAGAACAAGAATAAACGATCCCATTCCCAACAACGGAGGCGAATGTATCCCGTGAACCCAAAATTAACCCGTAGACGCTTCATCAAAGGAGTGATCGCCTCAGGTGCTGCAGCCACGTCGACCTCGATATGGTATGCCGCCAATGGTGCTGAACGCCCTCCTGGCGCGGTCGAGCGTCTGATCAGAATCAATGTAAACGGCCAGGTCCGCAGTGTTGATGTTCCTCCCCAGGAGACACTGGCATCTACCCTGCGTTACAAGCTGGGCTTGACCGGAACCAAACTGGGCTGTAACCGCGGAGAATGCGGTGCCTGTACCGTGTTGGTCGATGACATCCCCTCCTACGGCTGTTCCATACTGACCCATTCGGTCAAGGCCATGCGTATCGAGACAGTCGAAGGGCTGGAATCGGCGAATGGGGATCTACATCCGGTGCAGCAGGCATTTGTGGAGGAACTTTCCCCACAGTGTGGTTACTGCACACCAGGGCAGGTGATGGCTGCAGTAGGACTGCTGCGGGCCAACCCTAACCCCACCCGGGAAGAAGCACGTCAGGGTATGGCAGGTAATATATGCCGCTGTGGTTCTTATGACTCTTACCTCAATGGCGTCATGCGCGCAGCGGAAATAGGATAATCATCATGGCATATATGCATATTGGTAAAGATTTCGTTCCACCAGATGCGCCGGGTAAGGTCACTGGCAGAATCAAGTACTCAGAGGACTACACGCGCGAAGGCATGGTTTACGCCCGCTTGCTCACCAGTCCCGTTCCCCACGGCCGGGTCGTCAATATCGACGCTTCCGCGGCGCTGGCGATGGACGGTGTCGTTGGCATCTTAACCGCCGACGACGTCTATCCGGACGGAGAGCCGCAAAGCACCGGGCTGAAGATACTGACCAACGAGCCTACCCTGGTCGGTGAACCAATCCTCGCCGTTGCCGCGGTGGATGAGAAAACCGCCGAATCGGCGATGGCCCTGATTTCCCTCACCATCGAAAGACTGCCCTTTGTACTGGATCCCCTGGACAGCTTGAGAGAAGGCGGCGCCGATGCCTATACCGGCGGTAATACCTTCGTGTTTCGACAGGGTTTTGCCCAGGAGAAATGGACATCGGATCAGATAACCAGCTTTCAAAACGGCAGAGAGCCTTCGGCGGAACCGCAACAAAGTTGGGAATACGGCGATCTCGAGGCCGGCTTCGCCAGTTCAGATTTTGTCTACGAGACTTCTTTCTCGACCGCCGGCTACCCCCATATGTCCATGGAGCCAAGAAGCGCCATGGCGTACTGGGAGAATGGAAAATGTTATCTGCACGGCACCTCCCAGAGCCTGACCGCTCTCGCCGAGCCTATGGCCAATATCATCGGTGTGCCACTGGAAGACTTCGTCTTCATCAACGAGGCAACTGGCGGTGGTTTCGGCCAGCGCTCTCGAGCTGGCAGTATTCCCAGCATGGCAATCCCGGCCAGATTCTCTCAGAAGATTAATCGCCCGGTGATGATGCGGGTGACTCGCGAGGAAGAATTCACCATAGGCGGCGCCAGACAAGGCCTGCAAGGCTGGATCAAGGTCGGCTTCAGAAGCGATGGCAGCATGGCGGCCATGGATATGTATTGTGTCTCCGACAGTGGCGGCAAGGGCGGCGGCGGCGATGCGAATTCCGCAGCGGCCGGCGTCAGTGCGCTCTATCAATCCGAAGCGATGCGCTTCCGAAATACCTCCATCGGTACCAACACCGGCCACAGAGGCGCGCAACGGGGTCCCGGTGAAAACCAGATCATGGCCATCGTGGCCCCAATCATGGACAAGGCCGCAGAGGCCCTGGGCCTGGATAGACTGGCAATCCGCAAGATGAACGCGGCCCAGAACGGCGATGTCAGTGGCAGCAGGAGCACACCTTTTACCAGTGCCTACATGCCAGAGGCATTGGAGATGGCCGCCGAGCAATTTGACTGGGAGGGGAGAAAATCCCGATCACGTCAAGCCAATGGCAGCAAGGTGACGGGTCTTGGCATCGGCCAGGGCTATCATAATGCCGGCCGCAGCGGCATGGATGGCATTGTCAGAATGCTGCCAAATGGTCGTCTGCAGATGCATACCGGCGTCGGCAACCTGGGCACCTATTCCTACGCCTCTACCTCTCGCGCCGCCGCCGAAGTATTGAAGATGTCCTGGGACGACTGCGATATCATCACCGGCCGTACCGACAGGCATCTGGCGATATCCTCTCCCCAGGATGGCAGTAATTCGATCTTTACCAATACTCGCACCGCCTATGGCGCGGCACAGGATATGTTGGCGAAGATGAAAGAGATTGCGGCCATGGATCTGGGTGGCGCTGCCGCCGACTACGACATCGACGGCTCCCGGGTCTATCAGATCACCGATAACACGGTGGGCATGACCTACGCCACAGTCGCTCAACGCGCCCTGGAACTGGGTGGAAAATTCACCGGTGAGGCAGAAGTGCCTGAAGACCTGAATTCACTTACCGCATTATCGGTATCCAGGCTGGCAGGATCGGCCTTGATGGGCATCTATCACGACCCCCGACACGCCGGTAACCCGCCGGGTTTCGCAGTGGCTATGATCGAGATAGAGCTGGATACGGAAACCGGCAAGTTCGATATTATCGAGCTGGTGAACATCGCCGAATGCGGCACCGTAGTGCATCCACAGGGATTGAAGAACCAGTTAGTCGGCGGCGCCGTATGGGGTATTGGTCTGTCTGTATTAGAAAGACACCTCTACGATCCCCAAAACGGCATCCCTGCCAGTACCGGTTTCTGGCAGAGTAAAATACCTACCTATCTGGATACGCCGGCAAACATAGGCACCGGTTGGGTGGATCTGCCGGATCCTGAAAATCCTGTAGGTGCTCGAGGTATTGGTGAGCCATCTATGGGCTCAGTTTCTGCTGCACTTAACGCCGCAATTTCAGACGCGCTGGATGGTCACTTGTTTGACGCCGCGCCTGTTACTACGGACATGATCATTAACCACGTAGCGGGTATATCGGAAGAAGCGATACCACTGGCTCAAAACAATTTCCGAGGTTGATATGGTAGCCACATCACATGACGTAATGCCCGATATTGAACTTTATCAGCCAACTGATGAAGCCAGCGCCCTGGCATTGGCAAACACACTGGGTTCAGATGGCTGGCTGCTCGGAGGCGGTCAGGACACTTATGGCTGGTTAAAAGACCGCAATAAGACCCCTGCTGCGATGATCGAACTTACCCAGGTCGATGCCTGGAAAGGAATCAGGGAAACCGCAGACGGAGTCGAGATCGGTGCGGTTACCACAATTACTGAAATTGCCACCAATCCATTGATTCAATCCAAATATGCACTGCTGTCGACGGCCGCTGGTCGGGTTGCCAGCCCCCAGATCCGCAACGTCGGCACCCTGGGCGGCAACCTGGTTCAGGATGCTCGCTGCTGGTACTATCGGCGCGGCCTGGATTGCTATCGCGCTGGCGGCAACATCTGCTATGCAGATTCGCCCGAAGGCCTGAATCGTGAGCATGCCCTATTCGGCTCCAGTCGCTGTGTCGCGGTGAGCCCGTCTGACACCGCGCCTGCTCTGGTCGCCCTGGATGCCACCATGGTGGTTTCCAGTGTCGGCGGTCAACGCCTGATTGCGGCGCAGGACTTCTTTGTCGGACCGGCGCGAGATATCACCCACATGACGGTGCTGAACGAAGGTGAAATTCTGACCGCCGTCAGGATTCCAAATACCTGGGCCAACGCCGAGTTCTATTTTGAGAAAGTGGCCGACCGCAATGTCTGGGATTTTGCCCTCGTCAATGTCGCGGCAGCCTTCAAGGTCTCCGGCGGCACCATCGAAGATGTTCGCATCGTCTGTGGCGCAGTCGAGTGCGTACCACGGCGTCTGGATGCAGTTGAAGATGCAATACGTGGACAGCAGCGCTCGGAACAACTGGCTGAAGAGGTTGCATCGATCGCCAGCGAAGGGGCACGGCCTTTGAATTACAACCATTTCAAAGTGCCTCTGATGGAAAATCTTGTGAAGAGAGCGATTCGGGGCTAGGTCCCGGATCAACTCCGTTTAGCTGAGTAAGAACACAATAAGAGGGCAGTACAGTGGGAGAAGGAATAGTTCGCTATAAGTACGATGTTTGGGGTGACGAGGTAATTCTCGGCGTTTCCTGGGATTTACTCTGGGTTGTTGCCGTTGCCGTGCTGATTCTACTTGCGGCCCATGCAATTATCATGGCCGTACTCGCCAATAAGAAAATGGACAAGCCTTCCAGCGAAGGTCGGCGTGTGCTGAGACATGAAACCATCGATAGATTGTTTCACTGGATCATGGCAGGCAGTATTCTGCTGTTGATCCTTACCGGCGTAGCGCCCATCATCGGCCTGCGTATCGACTGGCTTGGTCTGCATTGGATCGCGGGTTTGGTGCTTAGCTTCGTGGTGATTTTTCATATCATCCGCTCACTGTTCTGGCAGGATTTCAAGTCGATAATTCTGGCCCCACGAGATTTTGGCGAGCCTTTCGATTCCGCCAAGAAGCCAGGTAAATACTCGTTCGAACAGAAGGGGATGCACTGGGCAGTCACTGTCGTCGTGCTGGCGGTTGTGGTCACCGGTCTGTTGATGTTCCTGCAGATCGACACACCATTTTGGGACCGCACCAACAGCATGCCGGAAAGCCAGCTGGGCCTGGTCTTCCTGCTACACGGCTTGTCTACCCTGGCCCTGGTTGCGCTGGCAGCGACGCATATTTATTTCGCACTACGACCTGAAAAGTTTTTCTACACCCGGTCGATGATTTCTGGCTGGATTTCAGAAGATGAGATGACAGCCAACCACGACACCAGTCGTTGGTCACCGGAAGAAGCTGACTGAGCAGCACCGACACAAGAGCTCTATTCAGTGATTGCAAATGACATCGAGGCCATCGAGGCCGGTTACGAATTCCTGTTGGCCTACGCTGCCCAGGGTCGACCGGCCGGCGTTGAGACCGGTCCCGGCCCCCACGCCCGACCCACCATCGAAGACATAGCCGAGGCGATGCAAAACATCGCCGCTGCCTTTGCCGACAGTGATGACGACTTCGAGCAGGTAATCGCCAGCGATTGCCGCAAAGCCGGTGCCGCGCTGCGCTTTATCCTGTCACAGGATAAGATCGGTTCCGAGATTGTGGATAACCTGAATGCATCGATCCATCTGCGGGCGGTGCTGACGGACTTGTTCCTTTACAGCGAGGCACTCGAGCCCCTGGTGCCTGAAGAGGAAGAGCAAGAAGCGAACGGCGGGGTCGAGACTTACGATGCAAGCCAGGCAAAGAGTTGAATAGTTAAGCATAGGCTCCCGGGCCTCTCAGTATGAAAACGGAACGGAAAGGAAGTAAGCTTCCTTTCCGTTTTTCGTTCTGCACAGCTTGCAGTATTCGAGACAGTGTACTAAGGAGACCGCATGATTAAATGGCCGCCCAAACTCGAACTGGCCAACACGCCAACGCCCGTTACCCGGCTCGAAAACCTGTCCCGGCAATTTGAAGACCTGACTATCTGGATCAAGCGGGATGAGCTAACCGGCACCGAAGTGTCGGGTAACAAGATCCGCAAGCTGGAATTTTCAATCGCCGAAGCCAGGGCGCAAGCTTGCGACACCCTGATTACCTGTGGCGGTGTGCAGTCCAACCACTGTCGTGCCACCGCCATCCTCGGTGTCCGCCTGGGCTTGAAAGTACACCTGATTCTGCGAGGAGAGAGGCCACAGCTGGCTGAGGGCAATCTGCTGATGGACTATCTCAGCGGTGCTGAGATTACCTATCTGCCGCAGCAGGACTGGCATGGACACGAGGATCTCGCCCGTAAAATCCAGTCTGACTATTCCGCCGCAGGCCACAAAGCATTTTTCATCCCCATCGGCGCCAGCGATGAAATCGGACTCTGGGGCTATATCGCCGCCTGTGAAGAGCTGAAAAAAGATTTCGCTCGCCTGCAGATGGTGCCTGAGTACATTGTGGTAGCAACTGGATCCGGTGGCACCCAGGGCGGCTTGATTCTGGGAGCAGAATTGTTCGATCTTTCCAGTCAGATCGTCGCTTTTAATGTCAGTGACGACGCCGCCTATTTTGAAGCCAAGATTAGAAAGGATGTGACGCTCTGGATGCAACGTTACAAACAGCAGGTAGACATGGACAAACTGAAGATTACGACGGTCGAGGGCTATATTGGACCGGGTTACGGCGTCGCCGGCCCGGAAATATTCGAGACTATCCGGGACCTTGCCAGCAGCGACGGTATTTTTCTGGACCCAGTCTATACAGGAAAAGCCTTTCATGGCATGTTAAGTGAACTTCGCAAGGGCGATGCAGGCCAGTTGGCGGACGCTCGTAATGTGCTGTTCATCCATACCGGCGGCCTATTCGGCGTGTTTCCCCAGCAGCAGAATTTTGTTTTTGACTAACATATCCTCTGACAACCCGCCCTGCGTGCTGGCATGAAGGGCTTAACTTGAAGGATATAATCACCCGATCTAATGGACTCGAGACCATGAAAAATTTTCACAGACCCCTATTTTTACCAAGCCTGCTGGTATTAGCGATCGCCTGCGGCACGGCAGGTGCAGCACCTCAATCCAGTGCCCAGCCTGACGGTGCTGCGGGGGCGACTACGGCAGCGCAGCCGCAACCAGATGGAGTTGCCGCCGCCACCAGTGCAGCCACACCACCGGCCCCCAGCGACATGGTGAATAGTGACAACGAAGCCAGCCTGTTGCGCGGTACGCGGCGCCTGGTGGTGGACAGTCAGCGCTCCGGCGAAGGCTATTTCAGTGCCGATGGCCAGCGCTTCAGCTTTCAAAGCGAGGTGCCCGATAGCGATAATCCCTTCTACCAAATCTTTGTCATGGACCTGGCCAGCGGCATCTCCAGCAAGGTGTCGCCAGGAATTGGTCTGACCACCTGCTCCTGGATTCATCCCACGCTGGACAGAGTGATGTTTTCCTCAACTCACGAAGACCCCGCCGCGCTGGCGAAGCAGGCCGAGGAAATCTCGATTCGGGAGAGCGGCATCGCGCGGCCCTACGGCTGGGATTACGATTCACACTATGACATCTATCAGGCCGACAGCGATGGCGGCAATGTGGTGAATCTCACCCATACCGAGGGCTATGACGCCGAAGGCTCCTATTCCGCCGATGGTAGCCGGATTCTCTTCGCCTCTAACCGGGAAGCCTATGGGCGCAGCCTGAGTCAGGCCGAACAGAAACTGTTCGATGATGACAGTTCCTATTTTATGGACCTGTACATCATGACCGCCGATGGATCAGATGTCAGGCAACTGACATTTTCCCCCGGCTATGACGGTGGCCCCTTCTTCAGTCCTGACAACGATAAAGTCGTATGGCGTCGTTTTAACCCCGATGGCAATAGTGCAGAAATCTGGACTATGGATATCGATGGCAGCAATCAGCGCCAGCTCACCGCCGATGCCATGGTGTCCTGGGGGCCCTACTTCCACCCCAGCGGCGACTACATCATCTATTCCAGCAATATCCTTGGAAATGCCAATTTCGAATTATTCATGATCGACCCACAGGGCAGCAAACCGGCGGTGCGTGTCACCAACACCGATGGCACCGATATATTGCCGGTGTTTTCCCCCGACGGCGGCAAGCTGGCCTGGACTACTACCCGCACACCGGATGGTACTGCTCAGATTTATATCGGTGATTGGGACCATCGGCGAGCACAGCAGTTGTTGGGCCTGGATTAGCCACAGCCCCGGACTGAAAGCATGCGAAGACTAATTCTTACCCTGTTGATGCTGGCATGCAGCGCCAAGCTTGTCGTCGCGCAGGATCGACAATTGCTGTTTAGCGCAGCGGAACTGGGCCTCGGGTCCGACTTCGAGCAAGGAATAAATCACAGCCTCTCGGTATCACTGGACCCGGAAAATCACAATATAGAAGTGACTGATATCATCGTCTTTCCCGATTCCTATGTCGGCAAATCACTCACATTTTCCTTGAACAGCAGTCTGCGAATTAGCGACAGCTCCATTCCCTTTCGAGCCTTGATAGCGAGCCCTGACGATGATGTTATCGTCCCTCGTGACAGCGATTTTGCGGTGCTAGAATCAAGCCAGTATTCCCTGACTCTCGCTGCCAGTGATGAAAATCGGCTCGTGCTCCATTACCGTGGCAGCATCTACGACCTGGCTGTGCAGAACAGTGAAGAATATGCCCAGAGTTTCGCCGAAACCGCCGGCATAATTGCAGAACAGGGGGTCTACCTCAATGGTGCCTCGGCCTGGGTTCCCGCATTCGACGATGAGCTGATTTCGTTTAACCTCAATGTTTCATTCTCCGAGGCGGCGGCAAGCTGGACTGCAGTGAGTCAGGGTCGGCGGATATTTGCGAACATGTGGAGATCCCGGCAGCCGATGGAAGAGGTCTACCTGATAGCCGCAGACTTCACGGTGTACTCACAACAGGCAGACGATACGGAAGTACTCGCCTATCTGCGGCAACCGGAGCCTAATCTGGCGGCCAGGTATATGGATGCCACCGAGCGCTATCTGAAACTCTATGAACCGTTGTTAGGCGACTATCCCTACAGCAAATTCGCCCTGGTGGAGAATTTTTGGGAGACGGGTTACGGCATGCCTTCTTTCACTCTCCTCGGTGAGCAGGTCATTCGCTTTCCCTTTATTCTCGAATCTTCCTTCCCCCATGAAATTTTGCACAACTGGTGGGGTAATGGTGTCTATCCCGACTACGAAACTGGAAACTGGAGTGAAGGTCTTACCGCCTATCTGGCCGATCACCTGTTCCAGGAAATGGAGGGTGCCGGCCCGCAATACAGAAAAGAGATGCTGGCGAGATATAAGAACTACGTAGCCGCAGGCACCGACTTTCCATTGTCTGAGTTCACCTCGAGAAATTCTGCCGCTACTCAGGCCGTGGGCTATGGCAAGACCCTGATGCTCTGGCACATGCTGCGTATAGCAGTCGGCGACGAGCTGTTCCTCGAAGGACTGCGACAATTTTACCGTGACTACAAGTTCAGGCGGGCAGGCTTTGCCGATATTGCGACGCTGTATTCTGAATTAAGTGGCACCGATCTGACTCCATTCTTCAATCAGTGGGTGGATCGAACCGGCGCGCCTGAGCTGTCTATTTCAGTCGAAGAGGTGAACGGCAATCGCGGCCGCATCATGTTCGCCCAGGTACAGGCCGGTGCACCTTACGATTTGAAAGTACCCGTTGCGCTTTTTTACGAGGGAGAGGCAGAGCCTCAGATCTACGACATCAATCTGTCGCAAAAGCTTGAGGGTGTGATGGCCGATGATTACGCGCGTTTGCAGGCGGTACTCGTCGATCCCTACTTCGATGTGTTCAGGCAGCTGGCGCGAGAGGAAACACCGCCGACGATAGGCGAGCTTTTTGGCACCGATGAGATCGCCTTCATCTTGCCGCAAACGAACCGACAGCATTGGATGAGAATGGCCGAGGCATTTGCTCCCGGTCTGGATGTGCCGGGCGCCAGCGCACAAATTTTGTTCGGCTCCGAGCTCGAGGCCGTACCGGCAGACCGCTCCGTGTGGATTCTGGGTCGGGATAATCCGTTCCTGACGGCGATAGCAGAGGCATCTGAGACCTACGCTGTCTCGTTTTCAGACGCCGGCGTCATGTTGGCGGGAAGCGATGTCCGCTATGACCGTCGCAGCACCGTAGTGGTGGCAAGACATCCCTCCAACCCCGAGTTGGCGATAGGCTGGATTCATGTCGAAGACATGGTCGCAATGCCCGGCATGATCGAGAAGCTACCACACTATGGCAAATACTCTTATCTGAGCTTTCTCGGCGCCGAGCCAACAAATGATGTTCAAGGCGTCTGGACCAGCAACGAATCTCCCATGCAATGGCTTAGGCCGGGCCTAGACAGCGCCGCCGTGAAGTTGGACAGCTTGCCTGCCACCGTGCCGCTGACAAGCCTGCCGCCAAAATATCTACCAGAACATTTGCTGCGCCACGTGCGGCAGTTGACGGAATCGAATATGCAGGGCCGGGGCCTGGGAACCGAAGGGCTGGATGCAGCCGCGCGCTACATCGCCGATCAGTTTCGCAGCGCCGGATTACAAACACTCTCTGGTACTTTCTTGCAGGAGTGGACACAGACCCAGCTTGGGCGCGGTGCGACCACGTTGGCAAATGTCGTCGGCATGATTCCAGGCTCGAATCGGGCACTGAGTCACCAGCCCGTGGTATTGGGTGCTCACTTCGACCACCTCGGCATTGACCCCCAGACTGGGGCGCCGTTCCCAGGTGCCGATGACAATGCCTCCGGTATCAGCATTCTCATAGAATTGGCGGCCAAGCTGTCACGTACCTTCACACCACAACGGCCTATCCTGTTCGTCGCCTTTAGCGGAGAAGAATCCGGCTTGCTTGGCTCGGAATATTTCGTCACCAATCCGCCGGCAGGCTTTCAGACCAGGGATCTGTTTGCCATGATCAATCTCGATACTGTCGGCAGGCTGGGTGACAACACACTACAGGTTTTCGCTAGCGACAGTGCCTACGAGTGGCCGTTTATGGCCCAGGGAATTGGCTTCACCACCGGCGTCGCTTCCACTTTCCCCCAGACAACCATCGCCAGCAGCGATCATGTCAGTTTTCTCAATGCGGGTATTCCAGCGATTCATTTGTTCAGTGGCGCCAATGTCGATTATCACCGGCTATCCGATACCGCCACTAAGCTCGATGGCATGGGCATGTCAGACATCGCGTTGTGGGTGGAGGAGGCGATGGTTTATCTTGGCGATCGCAGCGAGCCGTTGCGAGTAAACCTGGGGGGTGTGGAGCTGGTCGTCAGCGCTACTGGCACAGCGAGGCAGGCGAGTCTGGGCACAGTGCCGGATTTTGCCTATGTCGGTGACGGCGTGCGTATATCCGCAGTTACGCCAGACAGTGCGGCAGCAGAAGCCGGGCTGATCGCGGGGGACGTGTTACTCACCTTCGATGGTGAGCCTGTGGTCGACTTGCAAACCTATTCCAATCTTCTCCGGCAATCGGCACCGGGGGATGTGGTACAGATACAGTTGCGCCGCGACCAACAGCTAGTTAAGGTAGACGCAAAATTGAAGCCGCGTTAAGCCGGGCCCCTACCTCAACAAGCTGAACAGCAATCCCATCACCACAAACATCAGCGACAGATACAGCATCTTCTGGCTGATACTGGATTTTGGTGCTGCCCAGTTATAGCTCTCCTCCTCTTCTACAAAGAGGCAGTTTTGGGTTTTTTTGAACAACCCCAAGGTCTTCTCCTATGCATGGAATTGAAGCAGTGTTCATTAAAGCAATTCAAGATGGCTATGCCATGGACCAAAACCGGCAAACTTGAGGAGAATTGTGATGAAAAATGACAGAGTAGGGGGAATTCGGGCGCTCTAATCTGGAGGCCTAAGGATTGATTTTCATTTTAGCTGAACCTGAGTTATGCGCTTGTCGGTTCGATCGCGTTCAATCTACGCTACCGGTTCGGTTGCTGACTCACGCAGGCGCTTACAAGGCTTTGGTTCCCGTGTAAACTAACTTCGATTGCCACAACCTTCTTCGCGTGGCATAACGGCTCGGATAAGTCTTATGAAAACACGACGCACTCTTCAAACACTGGGTGTAATTGCCATGGCCAGCTTGCTCTCTTACCAATCTCTCGCTCAAAAAATCGTGGTCGCTCATCGTGGAGCCAGTGGCTATCTGCCCGAACACACGCTGGAAGCCAAAGCCATGGCCTACGCCATGGGTGCCGATTATATCGAACAAGACGTGGTGATGACCGCCGACGAGCAGCTGATTGTGCTGCACGATATCACCCTGGACAGAACCACCGACGTAGCCGATCAATTTCCCGCCAGAGTCCGGGATGACGGCCGCTTCTACGCAATCGACTTCACCCTCGCGGAAATCAAACAGCTCAATGTCAGTGAAGGCTTCCGCATGGAAAATGGAGAGAAGCAACAAAGCTTCTCTCAACGATTCCCGCTCGGGGCGTCGTCGTTTCGAGTGCCGACGCTACGCGAAGAAATCGAACTAATCCAGGGTCTGAATAAATCGACAGGAAAAGACATTGGCATCTATCCGGAAGTGAAATCACCGGCGTTTCATCGCGCTGCCGGCAAAGACCTCAGCACTGCTCTCATCGAGATGCTGAAGGCCTATGGATATACTTCTAAAACAGACAAGGTTTTCGTGCAGACATTCAGCTTCGAAGAACTGAAGATAATTCATGACGAAGTTCTCCCGGCCGCGGGCATCGAACTGAACCTGGTCCAACTCGTTGGCGACGACGAGGCTTATGGCTGGATGTTCGACGCCGAAGGCATGCAAACCGTCGCCCGCTACGCCGATGGTTTCGGTCCCGAGAAAGGCCTGATTATCGATCGTGATTCCACCAGGGGCAATATCATCATCAGCGATCTGGTTAAACTCGCTCATGCTAACGGCATGCAGGTACATCCCTATACCTTTCGCCTGGACCCGGGTCAGGTGCCAGACTACGCGAACAGTTTCGAAGAATTACTCCAGCTGTATTATTTTGACGCCGATATTGATGGGGCTTTTACCGACTTTCCCGATCGGGTTGTGGATTTCCTGAGAAACAAAAAATAACGGAGGGTGCTAAGGGCGTTTCAGATGCAAGGCTTCAGTGTTATCTGTAAATTGGATGCAGCGGCATCCACGCCAACGACATTCGCCTTTATCTCCAGAGAAATAGAGAGCAACCCCGGTAACTGGAGAGCTCGTCATACTACAGAAAAATATCAACCGATGAGTTCAAGGAAATTTTCAAGATTGCAGAAGATGGAGTGAATTTTGAACCGCTGCTAAATAATCATTGGAAGCGGGTGAATTAGTAAAACTACGCTTGGGGTCAGGTCTTGCGTGTTAGCGTCTACGCTCTGCCTTGAACGCTAACACGCAAAACCTGACCCCCTACTATTTCCCGCTCCAGATAGCTTTCCGCTTTTCGATAAATGCCCGGCGTGCCTCTCTGCCATCTTCACTGTCGAAGGCGTCCGCGAGCGCACTGAGTGCAGCTTCAGGCACATCGACAAAATCCATGTCTTCCATCTGATAAAGCAGGTCACGGGTTCGTTTCAGTGCCAGGGGCGACATGCTCCCTATCTTAGCAGCCAATGCACGCACTTCTTGCTTCAGCTTTGCCGCCGGCACCATGCGAGTAATCAGGCCCAGGCGCTCGGCTTCTTTGGCAGTTATCGGCTCGCCAGTGAAAATTAATTCTGCGGCGCGCATGCGTCCGATCAGGCGCTGCAGAAACCAGACGTGCATGCCCGGTGGGCCGGCCAGGTTGGGAACGCCAGGGTAGCCGAAGTCGGCATCGTCCGCCGCGATAATCATGTCGCAGGCAAAGGCGAGAGTGCAGGCACCCTCACGGGCATAACCATGCACGGCGGCGATGATAGGTTTGTTCAGGCCCCTGATGATTTGCAGGGTTTCGACGTAGAACAGGTGCAGAAAATCGCGCATATCCTCCGACTCGAACTTCTCCAGGTATTTCAGATCGACTCCACCCGATAAGCCTTTGCCAGCACCGGAAATGATAATGACCCTAACATCGCTATCGGCATCCGCGATCTTCAAAGCGGCGTGATATTCCAGCGTGGAATCCCGATCGATAAGATTCAGCGGTGGCCGATCCAGTATGATCTCGGCAATGCCGCTGTTCACTTCATAGCGTAGGGTTTCGTAGCTGGATTCAGGCATTAGAAAGGGACATTAATAGGATAATAGCTTGAGGTTTTTGGTTGACATATTCCTGGTCGACTATGGATGTTGAGAATATCTGAAAGTTAAACTATTAATCTATAGTGTCCCCAAGAACCGCCCAAGAACCGAGATTGAAAATTCGTATGGCATTGTCGCTGCGGACCTGGTGACGTTGCTGTTCCGGTAGCCGGTCGACGCGGGCCAGGCAACCTTCCATATCTCCCAGATTGAAAGGATAGTCGGAGCCGTACATCAGCTTGTCACTGCCCCCCACCCGCAGGCACATCTGCAGTGCTTCGAAATCGTAACAGACACTGTCATAGTATATTTGGCGCAAGTACTCGCTCGGTGGTTTACTAATATTGACACGGGCGCGCCTGGTCACATCATAGACACGGTCCAGTCGGCCCACGAGATAGGGCAGTGTCGCTCCGGCGTGGGCGGCAATGAGCTTGAGATTAGGATATTGATCGAAGAAACCTTCTCCGATCATACGCACCACGGCCACCGAAGTGTCCACCATGAAGCCAATGGAGGCGACCATGGCATACTGACTCAAGGCCAGATCCTGGGTGCCGGGCGGCACCGTAGGGTGGACGAGGACCGGTAGGGCACGGTCATCGATCGCCTGCCAGATAGGTGCGAACAGCTCGTCGGTCAAGTGCCTGCCATTAATATTCCCAAGTGTGAGCACAGCAACAGCGCCTTGCTCGCAGGCACGGGCAAGTTCCGGTACCGCCAATTCCGGGTAGTCCCAGGGTAAGGAAGCCATCCAGCGGATTTGCCCGGGGTATTTTGCTTGGGCTGCAGCGAAGTCATCATTGACCGATTGCGCAGCCTCAAGGCTTATATCCCCGCTGG